>CAIRMR010000093.1 GCA_903879715.1 uncultured Bacteroidales bacterium | reverse complement strand
ATATCTGAATGAATTCAGTTTTCGGATTAATCGCTCAATCTTTAAGCAAACAATTTTTCACTCCTTAGTTTCAAGAATGATGATATGTAAACCACTTACTTATCAGATGATTAAAATAAGTAGCTAAATGAACACCTCAATAAACTGTTTTCGCATTTCCGGGAATTTGATATAAAGATAGTGATATTTGATAAGTCTGATATTCTCTTTTAAAACCAGGTCCAGATTAAAAATTCAAATAGAACTCTTTAGTTAGTTCGCGATATTCAGTTGTATAGACACCCTTTGAGCTGTAGATATTTAATTCGGTATTTGATATAGTTTGGTTATCTTCATTTGTAAATAAAACCATTACGCGGTGGGGACTCTGGGTACATGAACTTTTAATCCAGAAAATATTAGAAGGGAATAAAAAAAAATTGGATGCCTCAGTTGTCCAGTTTTTAAAGGTGTCAGCCGGCATAATAAAAGCTGCTTTTCCACCCACGGTGAGCAATTCAGATGTAATTTTAAGCAAATCTCTTACAGGTAAGGTATCGTTATGACGCGCCATATTCCGGGCTTTTCCTGGTGCTTTCAGCGAATCGGTGAAAAATGGGGGATTACTGATCACCAGGCTATACTTGTTGTTTGTTGTAACTGAAAAATCCTGGATGGATGAGCTAAATACATGAATCTGATCTGACCATGGGCTTAATTGTACATTCTTTCGAGCCAGTTCAGCTGCATCCGGCTCTATTTCGATGGCGTCAATTTCAGTTTTATAATTTTTCTGCGCCATCATTAATGCTAATATTCCTGAGCCGGTGCCAATATCAAGAATCCTGGTTTCATTGCTCGATGGCGTCCAGGCACCAAGTAAAACAGCATCAGTGCCTATTTTCATGGCAGCTGAGCTATCATCGATACTGAATTTCTTGAAATGAAACATTATTTGAGTGAAGAATGAAGACTGAAAGCTTAGTAGGTAACAAGAAAAATAGTTTCAGAAACCAGAAACAGTCCGCGAACTCTCAACCTTCTAAATACAACTCAATCAGCCCTTCCGGAGCTTCAATATGTATAGTCTTCGTCTTCCTGTCAATCTTTTTTACGATCTCGTCTACAATAGGTACAAGAATTTCTTTGCCGTTAAAATCAATAGCAAGTAAGGCTTGCTGCGGCATTTCAAGTACTGTGCGTACAGTACCTGTTTTACCATGATTTGCGTCAATTACAGTGTATCCTTCAATTTCAACAGAAAATAGCTGTGTGCCTTTTTGTTTTGGCAATATCGCAATAGGTATAAATATATCACAACCGGCAAGCAGGGAAGCGTCATCAGTACTGTCAACATCAAGGAACTTCACCATTGCCTGGCCTTTAGCCTTAGGCTGGATGAGCTCAATAAAAAAAGGAACCAAGCTCTCATTGATTTTGAGATACACTGATTCCAGTTTTTTTATACGCGAAAGTATTTCACTATCAATCTGAAATATTACTTCGCCTTTAGTGCCGAAAGTCCTGACGATCTTTCCCAATTGGAAAAGTTCATCTTGTTTCATAGGGCAATTATGCTTTTTCTTCGGTTGCAGGTGCTTCAGGAGCAGCTTCTTCGGTAGCTTCAGCAACTACTTCAGGAGCAACTTCAGGAGCAACTTCAGCAACTACTTCAGGAGCAACTTCAGCAACTACTTCAGGAGCAACTTCAGCAACTACCTCAGGAGCAACTTCAGCAACTACTTCAGGAGCAACTTCAGCAACTACCTCAGGAGCAACTTCAGCAACTACTTCGGGAGCAACTTCAGCAACTACCTCAGGAGCAACTTCTGCAACTACTTCAGGTGTTTCTTCAACAGCTTCAGCAACTTCTTCAGCAACTTCTTCAGCAACTTCTTCTTCAGCTACACCAGCTGCTTTTTTAGCTTCAGCAGCTAATTTCTTAGCTAATACATCAGCTTTAGCCTGGTTAACTTTAACTTCAGCTGCAAGGCGTTTTTTGTCTTCGGTTTTTGCTTTCAGCCCGATGTCGTTTTTAGCGCTCTCAATTTTACCTGTCTTAACAGTCTTCCATTCTTCAAACTTAGCCTGAGCCTGTTCTTCGGTCATTGCACCTTTAGCAACGCCTTTCAGTAAGTGGTGCATGTAAGCAACACCTGTGTATTTCAGGATAGCTTCAACAGTTTCGGTAGGTTCAACACCTGTTTTAACCCAATAAAGGGCGCGGTCAAAATCAATCTGAATGTCGGCCGGGCGGGTGATTGGGTTATAAGTTCCAATTTTTTCAATAAAACGTCCGTCACGTGGTGCACGACCATCCGCAATCACGATATGGAAATAGGCCTGGCCTTTTTTCCCAAATCGCTGTAATCTCATCTTTGTTGCCATGTAAAATGTATTTGTTAATTGATTTATTGTAAAACTTTGCTTTAGAGTAAGTTACATCTAGAAGCAGGTTTTTATTTTAAGGGTGCAAATGTAGGATGTAATTTTTGATTTTCAAAGCATTACGGACCAGATTCATGAAATATTTTTATCTTCGTTTTGTTTAGGCTGATCTATATGCCGCCTTGTATGAGTCTGAACCTTGTAATACCGCTTAACGCGGGGCGATAAAGCTAATACCAGTATAAATACTCCCAATAGGCCGAAGATGCCCTGGATCACTGATCCTGTTTTGAGAATTAAAACCTGAACATCTATCCAGATGATCAGCACTATGGCTGTGTACAGAGTATATGTCCAGGACCAATGATAGCTTTTATAAATATTTAATATGTCGATGACAGGCCACCTGGGTTTGAAAATTAATGGAAAAATCAGGAATAACGGGAAGAATCCAAGCGTTAAAAAAAGAATTACGCCTGGGATAAGGTAATTTGAAAAGATTGTTCCTTTAAGTAATTTTTCCGATAGCTTAATGGTTTCACCGGATGGATCATTCATCAGGCTAACTCCGCCATAAATAGCGCACACAGCCAGGAACGCAACCATTATTACTAAAATGTAAATTTCAATTGTTTTATTTCTTTGTTTCATGTTTTTTTGCTTTCGCTTTAATTTACTGCATTTTATATCATTTCTAATTAATCTATTCCGAGGCTTGAGGAACAAATGTTTTAGGACTTTGACAATCCAGTCAGCAAAACTGAGATAGGAAATTAAAAAATGAAAAAAGTTTTACTAAATATGCAATTTTCTTTTGTTCTCAGAACACTTAGCTTAATCCTATATCAGCAAAACCTTGTAATTACTACTATAATTAATATTTTTTTAACAAAGCTATGATTTTTCTTCAAATACAAATAAGGAATCCTTCAATTTTTCAAAAAAATGAACTTTTAAAGAAATTTAGCTAGGAACATAATTGAAATTAATCCTTTTGCCTTCGCTTTCAGGACTTTCGCGTTTTCAAAATGGTTTTACCATAATTTATCAACACATGATAACCAACTGTGTTAAAACAGGTATCTTAGCGGATTCCATGGATAAATGGTAAAAATCTGATAATTAAGCTTTACATGCCCAAATTTAGTCATCTTCACGTACATTCTCAATATTCATTACTCGATGGTGCTGCCGAAATACCTGCAATGTTCCGAAAGGCTGTGGCTGACGGAATGCCCGGTATTGCGCTAACCGATCATGGAAACATGTTCGGTGCTTTTCAATTTATTGCCGAAGCAGAAAAAATCAATGGAAAGCATGCCACGCCTATTATTAAGCCAATAGTTGGATGCGAATTCTACCTGGTCCAGGACCGTCACAAGCGAAAATTCACCGGTGGAGAAAAGGATGTTAGATATCATCAGTTGTTGCTTGCCAAAAATGCATTGGGATACAGGAACCTCGTTAAACTTGCTTCGCTGGGTTATATTCAGGGGATGTATGGCAAATATCCGCGTATTGATAAAGAGTTACTGCTTCAATACCACGAAGGCCTTATTGCTACTACCTGCTGTCTTGGAGCCGAAGTTCCCCGGACTATTTCCTCCAAAGGCGAAGCCGAAGGTGAAAAGTTATTTAAATGGTGGCTCGATATTTTTGGTGAAGACTATTATGTGGAACTTCAACGCCACGATATTCCGGAGCAAAATGAGGTAAATCTTGTTTTACAGCGTTTCGCCGCAAAATACAATGTGAAAATGATTGCCAGCAATGATTCACATTATGTTGAGCAGGAAGATTATAACGCGCATGATATCCTCCTTTGCGTTAATACCGGCGAAAAACAAAGTACACCAACGTTCCGCGAGTATGGCGATGGCGATGCACTGGTAAAAGGCAGGCGCTTTTCATTTTATAACGATCAGTTTTTCTTTAAGAATACCGAGCAAATGAGTACGCTCTTTGCCGACCTTCCTCAAGCCATTGATAATACGAATGAGATTGTTGATAAAGTTGAGATAATTAAATTACAGCGGGATATATTATTGCCCAACTTCCCGGTACCACCACAATTTATTCTTCATACGAATTCCATTTTTACCGATCGTAAAGATGTAAATGGCCAGAAAGAAATTACCGCTGATGTGCGAAATCAGTGGGAGTTTTTAAAGCATCTTACTTATATTGGCGCTAAAGTAAGGTATGGAGATATAACTCCGGAACTTCGCGAACGTATTGATTTTGAATTGCAGACCATTCACGATATGGGTTTTGCAGGGTACTTCCTGATCGTAAGCGATTTTATTAAAGCCGGTCGCGATATGGGCGTTTATATCGGTGCCGGCCGCGGTTCGGCAGCTGGTAGTGTGGTAGCGTATTGTACAGCTATCACTAATATCGATCCGATGAAGTATAATCTGCTGTTCGAGCGTTTCCTCAATCCGGAACGTATCAGCATGCCTGATATTGACACGGATTTCGACGACCAGGGCAGGCAGAAGGTAATTGATTATGTAGTTCAGAAATATGGTCAGAACCAGGTAGCTCAGATTGTTACCTATGGAACCATGGCTGCCAAAAGCAGTATCAAGGATGTTGCGCGCGTTCTTGATCTCGACCTCAGTATCAGCAATTATCTCACAAAGCTGGTTCCAGATAAACCTGGTATCAAACTTAAAAGAGTTCTTTCTGCACCACTTACTGTAAAGGATGCTTCGAAAAATGTCGAAAAATCACTTGAAGAAAAGGAAGATCTCCGTTCAGAAGATATGGATAATATCCGTAAAATCAGGGAAATATATAATTTTGAGGGTACTGATACTTCTATGCTATTGCAGAAAAAAGTGCTGCAATTAGCTGCGAAACTCGAAGGATCTGTGCGTGGAACGGGTATTCATGCCGCCGGAATTATTATTGCGCCAACCGATCTTACAGAACTTATCCCGGTTTGTATCGCCAAAGATTCTCCTTTATGGGTAACACAGTTTGAAGGAAACATTATTGAATCTGCCGGTGTAATTAAAATGGACTTTCTTGGGCTGAAGAACCTTACCATTCTGAAGGATTGCCTCCAGTTAATTGAAGAAAACCATGGTGTTAAGTTAGACCTGGACACCATTCCGCTCGACGATATTCCAACCTTTGAACTCTATCAGCGTGGCGATACTGATGGCACCTTCCAGTTTGAAAGTATCGGCATGAAGCAGCATCTGCGCAACCTGAAGCCCGATAAGTTCGAGGATCTTATTGCCATGAATGCCCTTTTCCGCCCGGGACCTATCAAATATATTCCCAACTACATTGCACGTAAACACGGTCGCGAGGTTGTTTCGTATGATCTTCCGATTATGGAAGAAATTTTGCATGAAACCTATGGCATTACTGTCTACCAGGAACAGGTTATGCTGCTTTCGCAGAAACTGGCCGGATTCAGCAAAGGCAAAGCCGATGAGCTGCGAAAAGTAATGGGGAAGAAAATCCGCGAGAAACTGGATAAAATGAAACCCGAATTTATCAAGGGAGGAACTGAAAATGGCCATCCCGAAGATAAGCTCAATAAGATATGGACCGACTGGGAAGATTTTGCATCCTATGCTTTCAATAAATCCCATAGTACCTGTTATGCATACATTGCATACCAGACAGCCTATCTCAAGGTGCATTACCCTGCCGAATACATGGCGGCTTTGCTTACCACTAACCTCGGAAATGTAGAAAACCTAACTGCCTACCTCGACGAATGCCGCCGTATGGGTTTACGCGTTTTAGGGCCTGATGTGAATGAATCAGGGCTCAATTTTGCAGTTAATAAAAATAAGGAAATCCGTTTTGGGCTTAAAGCTCTCAAAGGAATGGGTGATGCAGCAGCAGATTCATTGCTCAATGAACGAACTGAAAATGGTCCTTATTCCAATATTTTTGATTTCATAAAACGTGTTAACCTACGAACAGTTAACAAAAGTTCGATGGAAGCTTTGGCCCAGGGCGGTGCTTTTGATAGCTTCGAAGGAATGCACCGTGCGCAGTTCTTTGCTAAAGAATCGAATGAGGACGTTACTTTCCTTGAAAAACTGATCCGTTTCGGCGGTAGTTTCCAGGCTATGCAGCAATCTTCCCAGCAATCGTTGTTTGGCGATCTTGGTCCGGTTGAAATTCCCGATCTGAAACTACCTGATTGCCAACCCTGGTCGAATATCGAAAAGCTAAAACGCGAAAAAAATATTGCAAGCTTCTTTATTTCAGGGCACCCGCTTGATGAATACCGTTTCGATATGGACACATTCTGCAATGCTTCCATCAAAAAGCTGAAAGAAAATATGGCAGCCGCTGCTTCACGCGATATTTTTATTGCCGGCATAGTATCGAAAGTTCGCCACGAAGTTGCTAAAAACGGTAATCCATACGGAAGGTTCACATTAGAGGATTTTGACGAATCTATTGAACTGGCTCTTTTTAAAGAGGATTACCTGAAATTCAGACACTTACTGAATGATGATGCCATTGTATTTGTAAAACTCAGGTCCGCATTGCGGTATGGTACAGAGGATCAGTATGAACCTCGAATTCAACGCATTTCGTTGCTGAGTGAAATTATGGATGAACAGGCAAAAGCTGTTATTATTCAGATCCCGATGGATAATCTTGCCGATACATTAACAAACCAGCTTATTGACACAATCAAGAAAAACAAAGGAAACTGCAAAGTACGGATCGAATTTTTTGATTTCGTGAATAATTACCGGGTCGAAACAGTTTCGTCGCATCACAAAGTTGTATGCAGCAATGCTGTAAGGCAACTAAAGCTGATTAACGGGATTAATACCAAGGTTAAAACCTGATGGTAGAAAAATAGGAAATAGAAAATAGAAAATCGAAAATAGTGAATAGTAGGCGAATATTTAGTGCTTTCGCATTAATCCGATTTTCTGAATCAAAATGAATTTATTTATCCTTATCACTGTTTAATTTACCTAATTTTGCACTCTATAAAACCAGGTTCCGCGAACAAAAAGAGCTTAATGTTGGTTTTACTGAAGTGGTATCAACTAAAAGAAAATAGAAAATAGCAAATAGAAAATAGTAATCGACCATTTACTATTTACCATTTTCCAATAACAAATAACTATAAACAATTAACAAATACAAACATGGCACTTGAATTCACGGATGCAAATTTCGCAGAACTGGCTGAAAAATCAGATAAACCTGTAATTATTGACCTTTGGGCTGAATGGTGTGGCCCTTGCCGTATGGTTGGACCTATTGTTGAAGAAATAGCCAAAGAATACGAAGGAAAAGCTATTGTTGGCAAGCTGGATGTTGACAGCAACCCGATTACTACCGGTAAGTTCAGTGTCCGTAACATTCCTACTATTCTTTTTATGAAAAACGGCGAAATCGTCGACAAACAAGTTGGCGCTGTTCCAAAAAGTGTTTTGGTTGGGAAGTTGGAAAAACTTCTTGGATAAAAGGATTTAGGATTTTGGGATTAGGATTTAGGGTGAGAAAACCCAGATATAGAATTGAGATTTGTGAATTTTGATTTGTGAGTTGTGATTCTTTATCCCTAACCCCTAAACCCCAACCCCAAAAGCCTTATGCCTTTCCAGATCGACCAGAGCCGTATCCCGCAATTTCCAAACCTGGAGTTGCTGGCAAGGACCGTTGTCGAAGGTTTTATTGTCGGGCTGCATAAAAGTCCGTTTCATGGTTTTTCTGTTGAGTTTTCGGAACACCGGCTTTATAATCCAGGCGAACCAACCCGCCATATCGACTGGAAATTATATGGCCGTACCGACCGCATGTATGTGAAACGCTACGAGGAAGAAACTAACCTGCGCTGCCAGATTGTAATAGACAATTCTTCGTCCATGTTTTTCCCGGTTCGGGAAGTACTGGATGTGGACCACCCAAACAAAGTTACTTTTTCTGTTTATGCTGCTGCATGCATTATGCAATTACTGCGGCGTCAGCGTGATGCATTGGGCCTAAGTCTTTTCAGCGATAAGGTGAGCCTGCATACACAGGCAAAATCGAATTCGGTACACTTTAAATTCCTGTTGGGCAAAATGGAGGAACTTCTAATGCCTGTTACAGCCGAAGTGCAACGTAGTTCGCGGGTAACCGAATCCCTGCATTTTATTGCCGAAAATATTCACAAGCGTTCGCTGGTAGTGCTTTTTAGCGATATGTTCGATGCCGGTGCCGACAATTCAGCACTTTTTGACGCATTACAACATTTACGCTATAACAAGCACGAAGTAATTCTTTTTCATGTGGTGGATAAAGCCAAAGAGTTGGATTTTGATTACGAAAACCGTCCATACCGATTTGTGGATATGGAAACCGGTTCCGAAATAAAACTACAGCCCGCCGAAGTACGTAAAACCTACGCCGACGCCATCGGCAATTTCCACCAGGAACTGAAACTGAAATGTGCCCAGTACAAAATCGATTTTATTGATGCCGATATCAACAAAGGATTTGAACAGGTGCTTTTACCTTATTTATTGAAAAGGGAAAGAATGATGTAGTTGTTTTTCAACGCAAATCAATACCTCCAGGCCTATGCTTATTTGTTGTTATTTATAATTACCTATGGGTTAGTGAATGATATTTTCTTTGAACAGTAGTTTAGCGTCTTTTTCTTTCCCCTTTTCCCACCAATCTTTTGGAATTACGCTCCAATTGTTCAAAGCTTCCGGATTTACGATCTTTTTATCTTCAATCCATTTCATCAGGTAATAGCGCAGGTCTTTTGGTGTTGTGGTAACGATTCTTCCTGTAATTTCATCTTTCGGAATTTTTGCGCCTAGAGTTAAAAGTCCGCCGCCGCCATTGGCCTGGTACGAATTGATCGCAACTGTATAGCTCTTCTTTAAATCGAAAGGTTTACCATCGGTCAATGCACTTATTGTTATTCTTTCACCGGCAGGTTTACTGACATCAACAATATAATTAATTCCGGCTGCCGAAGAAAAATTAAAATAACTGGCCGCCAACTGCGGTGAGCCGTGCGATAAAATAAAATTGCCTTTGTCATCACGACGGAAATTGATCAGATTATCATCTGCATTTTTCATCTGGTTAAACCATTGACCATAGGAATATTCAAGGTAATCTTTGATTTCCTGCCCGCTTAGCTTCATGGTATAAAGCAGATTTTCGTATTTATACAAATTGAACATATCGCGAACATAAACTTTGCCTTTTTTTATTTCGGCATTAAATGAAAGAAGCGCGGCAAAAGATACATCGGCATGTGTAAGTTCTAGCTGTATTTGCTGAATCAGATCGATAAATGGAGAGTCTCCAAAGACGGATTCATGGGTTGAAATTGTTTCGGTAAATTCACCGATTGGTTTAGCTACATAAGCTTTTATTTTATTGATAACCGGCTCAAATTCAGACATGAAAGCTTTGTTGGGTAGGTACTTTTCTATCTGAATTATATTCCCGCTTATTTCCTTTTTCCAGCGACCGGTTTCGGCAGTTTTGCTTAATACAATGGTTGCTTCAGTTGCAGTACGTGAGCCGCTTAAAGTACCGAGAATCAAAACCTCTTTTCCATCCGGATCTTTCACCGTATAATTCCATCCATGATGATCGTGTCCGACAAATATGGCATCAAATCCGGGAACTTGCTTAGCCACCATTTGGGAAGCATTTTCATTGAGTGGTATTTCTGCGGTTTGACTTTCATAATTTTCATCCACACCTGCATGTAGAAGTCCTATCAGCACATCAGGATGCTCCTTTTCCCGGATGATTTCAACCCATTTTTTAGCACTCACCACCATATCCTGGAAATCAATACCGCTCCAGATTTTTTCAGGAAGCCACATCGGAACGCCAGGTGTAATGAGCCCGAGAATTGCAATTTTCACACCATTTCGATTCAGAATAGTGTAAGGAATGAAATACGGTTCACATGTTTTGGTATCTACAGCATTGGCTGCCATCCAGGGGAATTTAAATTCTTTCACAATCTTATCGTAAACAGGATGTCCCGGTTCAATATCATGATTACCTACGGTAGCCGCATCGTATTTCATATAATTCATTACACTTGCACAGATGTGTTCGGTTTTGGTATCTTCAAAATTGTAGTAATATACAAGTGGCTGTCCTTGTAAAATATCGCCATTATCCAGCAGGATAATTGACTGGCCAGTATCTCTCCTCTGCTCTTCTACATACGAATAAACCTGCGCAAGTGAAGCCGATGTAGGTTTATCATTTATAAAATCCCAGGGGAAAAGAGAACCATGAACATCGCTGGTTTCAACCAGTTTAAGTTTAACGGTTTGAGCCTGGAGCGGAAGAATTGCGCTTAAAGTAAGTATACAAGCAATTAAAAAACAGCTGAAGAGTACGGATTGTTTTTTCATTCAGGATAGGTCTTGTTTGGGTAAAAATTTTGGGTAAATTTACTGAAATTGAGCTTGGGGTTGCAATGGAACGGCAAAGATTTAGAGAAAATATTACATGATGGATAAAACGGTCTTTATTTTCTATGCTGCCTACTAGTGTGGTTTGTATAGTTGTTTTAACATTTCAGTAAAATACCCCTTATCTGTTATCTGAATCAAACTTCTGTTTGCCATAAAGAAATCATATTTGATTTTTTAGTTTTAGTATAATTTAAAGCTCCCTGGAGGGCATACAATCTAAATGATATAAAATCGTCCCAAATATAATAAATACAAGTTAATAGGCAGTTTATTTTTTGTCATTCCGGTTACAATCTGCAAATTCAAAATTCAATCCTGATATCCATGCTCAGTGATTAAAAAGTCTTCGTATCGTAAATCACGGTTTTATTAAATTCATTCAAATCTATACTATATAATTCCAAAGATGGACTAATAGAAGTTTCTTGTTCCGCAGAGCCTCCGATTGTAGTAGCAGATGATTTGTTTTCCACAAAGCCGCCGACTATATACAGCTTGTTATTGGCATAGAATAATTCAGAAGATTTTTGAAACAAATCGATTGAATACATGTTTAGCTCCCTGCTAACTATATTGTACGTCTGTATTCTTCCTTCGTCAAAAATATAAATTATATTGTCGTTAAAAGCCAGCCCGGGCCTTTCAACTCCATAGAATAACTGTCCCTCGGTTTTCCATTCAGCAGTAGCTATATTGTATGTTTCTATTTCCTCCAAAGGTTTCATTTTATAGCCACCAATTAAGTATATGATATTGTCAATGAGCACCCCTTTGGTTTCTTTGGCAACAGGCATATCATTTAATTCGTACCAATATCCCGATTTCAGGTTCAGTAAATGAACTTTGGCTGTGTATTCCTTTTCCTCGTTTAAATTTAGTTTAGTGGAACCCCCGATTACTATCAGGTTGTCGTTATAAACGAAGGATGCAAAGTTTGCCGCCTGGTGGGGATTTGTTTTATCGATGAAAATTGTATTATGTTTTATATCATACACTTCAATCTTTTCATCCAGGTATTCAAGTTTTCTGCTTGTAGATAATCTTTTTCCCCCTAAAACATATATTCTGCCGTTATAGTAATTTATGTTGTGATATGCTCTTTTACTGAATTTCAGGTTGGAAGTTGTCCATTTATCGGATGGGATATCATATACTTGCAATTTGTCGGTGTAATTCTGCCACGAGAAATATGAATTCATCTTCAGGTTGTTGCCCACGAAAGATATAGACTTGTATCCAGGCCCATCCTCATTTGATTCATCTCCGCCTATAACATAAATTTTATCTCCGGTCAGTACTGAGCCAAATGAATACAATCCGTCTTTTAATGGAGCTAAACGGGTATAACTAACCTGGAGTTTTAACTTTCTATCCGATATAATGGTAACTTCATTCAGGAGCTGAATACTCTCTGCTAGTAATACAAGGTAACCGTTTTCTTTTAATTCTGTAAATGTCAGCTTTTTGCTGGCATAACCAACGCTGGAAAAAATTATGGTATCATTGCTGTTCTTTTCAGCGGGATATTTAAGGCGGAATTCCCCGTTTTCATTTGTAGTGGTTCCGATTCCTGTCTTATTTATAAAGACACTAACACCTGCCAAAGGTTTTTTTGATGCCTCTTCGAGGACCATTCCCCGGGTGTACTGCGCAAACGAAATGAAAGCTGAAAATACAAAAATTAATGTCAGGCCGAAAAGCACTAACATTCCGTAATTCCTTTCAGGCTTCATGTCTCAGGCTGAATAAAATTTAATTTTGCTCCCTTTGCCGGCACAAATGCAGTCCTGGATATTTTTTGCTGCAATGTGCCAATGCCGTTAACAAGGTACCAGTTATTAATTTTGATTTTTTTATTGGTGATATAGTACCGCAAGTTATATCATTTTATATAAGCTTAAAATTAATACCTGTAAAAATTATCAGAACTTATTCCTACATCAAACCTTCCATCGGAAACAGTTATTGGTTTATCATTAATTAATGCTTTAAACTCAAAATAACCCGAAAGAATTACTTCAATTTGTTTTTTATCGACCAACAGATTCTGGGCCCTTTTAAATTTAAGTTCGCCGCTGAGTATGGTAGCGGTATAATGCGATGTGTCGAACGAAACTAAAACCTGGTATGGCGCTTTTGAAAGATCGAGTACCGTATCATTCAACAGTAAAAGGCCGGTATAGTCTGCCGGTGCAAAACCTGGCATTTTGAAAGTCATTGTCATTTCTGAATTGCTGTAATAACTTTCAGATTGTCTGGGCCCGGCTAAAACAAATGACATAGCGTTATTCTGCACGATTACTTTTGCGGGTACTATCGTATTATTTGAGACAAAAGGCACCCGGTCGTAATACGCGCCAAATGTATTGTAGCCCCATTCGGAATAGGCCGGCAGATCTATGAATTCTTCATCATACACAAAAACTGATTTTTTAAGCTCATTTTCCTTTGAACAAGCTAAAAAAATCAATATTGACGCGGAGAAAATAAGAAATAGCTTTTTCATTGTACTCTGGTTTTAATGGGTATCTGGTAATTTATCTGGATTCCGCTGCCAAATAGCGGATTAGCCAAACCCGATGATTCAGGGGTTAAAAATAAACAGGGCAGGCTCAATTCAATACTGAACGAAGGCTTCGATTCCCTTCCGAGCCTTACTCCGGCGGCACCATAAGCGGAAACATTTAATGGTCCGGGCTGTCCGACTTTCGCAGCCAGTTCCGCTTGATATATTTCCATCGCTTCATCATTAAATACGATATCTGTGCTTGTTTGTAAGCGGAAATTCAGTTCGGCTCCCAGTTTAAAATATATGCGGAAAAAGTGCGGATTAAAAGGGAAATAACTTATTTCAACCGGGATTCCGAGGTAGTCCGATTTCTGAATAATCTGGTTTACCTTCAGATACTCAGTGTTGACACCATCCTCCCGGTATAAAAAATAAAAATAGTCAGAAGTGTTGGTAAGGTAACTGTTCTTGCCCACTGAATTATTTATTCGCGAAAACCGGATACCTGCCTGGATTCCCAGTTTATTATTTAAAGTAAAATACCCGGGTTTTATGCCAAAATAACTTTTGTCTGATAAACCCGTAAGACTGCTGTTTGTATACCCGCCGGGATAAGAAGCTATCTCACCTCGTATATAGTCCAGATTGGGCATCTCACTTTCAATAAATACAATTCCGGCTTCGGCCCCGATAAACTTTTGTTGTGTCTCCTGGGCCGAAGCAATGCCTGTATACAGGCAAAGTAGAAAAAGAAGGGATTTAATCTTCATACTTTAAGTATTCTGAGTGTATAAATATAATTGAATTTGAAGGATTCAATATTTACATGTTTAACCTGAGGGATAGAATAATAACCGGATTTTTATTTTACCGGCAGGAGAATTATTGAGTTTCTTTAAATACTACACTTGATTACTAATTTACCCTTACTCATATAAAGGAATTTTTTTATTTTTATATGTACTTATAACGGGATCAGATAAGCTGCTACAATGTGACACGCCAAACCGAACAGCACGAATACATGGAATACTGTGTGTACAAACTCATGTTTGGCAAGCGCATAGAGGAACGAGCCTGTAATATAAAATACACCACCGGCTGCCAGCCAGTATAATACGGCCATGCAGTTTTCGGCCCGGGCAACATCAATAAAAGGTTTGATAGCGATTAATATACACATCCCCATCAGCACATAAGATGCCGTTTTCAAATTATTATTGGCTTTGAGCGTGCCAAGGGTAAACGCTATCCCTATCAAGGCAATCAGCCAGATCAGGGCAAATAGGCCCCAGCCCCATAGCCTTTCGTTTCGGAGCAATATAAGGGTGAAAGGCGAATACGTAGAAGCGATAAGCACATAGATGTTCGCGTGATCGAAATGACGTAAGACAGCCTTTGCTTCCGGCTTCTGTACAAAGTGGTAAATAGTTGAAGACAGCATACACGCCAGCATGCCGAACCCGAATATAGAATACGCCACAATAGCCCATACGCCACTAGCAGTAACGGACCTGCTTACTAAAACGAAAGTAGCAAATATTGCCATAATCGCCCCGAAGGCATGAGTAAGATAATTCGCCTTTTCTTCACGCTGGCTATAAGATTTTAAAGATTGCATAACTACATCTAAAATAAATTATACTTTATAAAGTGTGCTAATTTAAGAATTATTTCTCTTGATACTTACTGCAGGAATATTCGCTGCATTCATGAAATCCCTGATTGATGCAAGCAAGCATGCCAATTACCGGCAAGGCTTTGCTTTGTTACAAATCCTTGCCGGAAGGGGCTTTATTTTCCTTCCGTTAAAAATAAAGTTTAACTTACTTGTTGAAATGCTTTTTTATTAATTCCAGTAAATTATCCAGTAAAATGGGTTTTGTAATATAATCGTTGCATCCGGCATCAGTAGCCTTATTTTTGTCTAATGATAGCGCTAAAGAGGTCTGGGCAATAATGATAACTTTTTTGTTAAACTGCCGGATTCTGCGTGTCGCTTCATACCCGTTCAAGTCAGGCATTTGAATATCCATCAATATTAAATCAATGTCAGGGTTGTCGCGCATTATTTCAACGGTTTCAAAACCGTTCCCTGCTCTGAAAATTTCACTGCAAAGCGCACCGATTCCGATGGAAATCAGACGTTCCGATGGTTCATCGTCTTCAGCAATCAGAACTTTTAGTTTTTTAATTTGCATCTTGTTAAAATCATTTGATTTAGGTTTAATGTCTTCGGGTATAACATCCTGAAAAGGATTATAAGGAAGTGTAAAATAAAACGCAGAGCCTTTTCCTTCGTCACTCTCCACCCTGATTTTTCCACCCAGCATTTCGACATACGATTTTGAAATAGACAAACCCAATCCAGCACCCTGGAAAGCTTTCGAATCCTGATTATCGGCCTGTACAAAACGCTCGAAAATGGCTTCCTGCTTGTCAGCTGCAATCCCTATACCGGTATCTTTAACGTAAAATTCCAGTTCGGACCTTTCCGGCCTATTGGCAAGGACTAGATTTTCATCCATAAGGAAAAGCTCTTGCACTTTACTACTAACTTTGTGGGTATATCCAAATTCGATGCTGCCATTTTTAGTAAACTTAATGGCGTTTTTCACAAGGTTGGTAAGTATGGCAAATATTTTTTCGCGATCGGATTTAATAACAGAATCTTTACCTGGCAATCCGGATTTATAACTGAGCGCCAACCCTTTATTATTACATTCATTTGTAAAAAAATTATAGATAAATAAAAGTTGCTCGTTAACGTTGGTTTCGGCAATGGAAACAGTCATCTGGCCCGATTCTATTTTTGATATATCGATAATATCATTGATGATATTGAGCATACGAATACCGCTTTTTTTTATGATCCGTATGTAGTCCAGTTGCTGATCGTCGGTAAGCCCTGGGGTTTCGAGTAATGTGGCAAAACCAAGGATGCCGTTCATCGGTGTACGGATTTCGTGACTCATATTGGCCAGGAAAGCCGACTTCAGGCTGTCATTTTCTTCCGCCTTTTCTTTAGCTTTTAAATATTCCGTGTTCGACTGTGTGAGTTCTTCATTCTGAGTCGCGATTTCTTCACTTTGAACCCGTATTTCGCGGCTGGTATAGTTTAATTCCGATGCTTGTTTTTCTTTTTCAGCTATCAGCAACCGGAGTTGCTCATTCTCCGCCCCTCTGACTTTCTTTTCTTTTTCCTGGATTATCAGTTCTAAACCAGCAATTTTAAATTCTGAAGCACGTTTTGCTTTTTCCGACTTTTGATAAGTTAATTCAGTATTTGCAATTACTAACTCTGCCGCCCGTTTTCCTTTTTCATCGTGTTGAAAAACCAGTTCTTTGTTTGCTGTAATTAGCTCTGCCGCCCGTTTTTCTTTTTCATCGTGTTGAAATATCAGTTCCTTGTTAGCGATGATTAACTCTGCCGCCCGTTTTCCTTTTTCATCGTGTTGAAAAACCAGTTCTTTGTTTGCGATGATTAGCTCCGCTGCCCGTTTTTCTTTTTCATCGTTTTGAAATACCAGTTCTTTGTTTGCAATGATTAGCTCTGCCGCCCGTTTTCCTTTTTCATCGTGTTGAAAAACCAGTTCTTTGTTTGCAATGATTAGCTCCGCTGCCCGTTTTTCTTTTTCATCGTTTTGAAATACCAGTTCTTTGTTTGCAATGATTAGCTCTGCCGCCCGTTTTCCTTTTTCATCGTGTTGAAAAACCAGTTCTTTGTTTGCAATGATT
>CAIRMR010000092.1 GCA_903879715.1 uncultured Bacteroidales bacterium | reverse complement strand
ATATCTGAATGAATTCAGTTTTCGGATTAATCGCTCAATCTTTAAGCAAACAATTTTTCACTCCTTAGTTTCAAGAATGATGATATGTAAACCACTTACTTATCAGATGATTAAAATAAGTAGCTAAATGAACACCTCAATTTTTTAAATCTCTTTTCATAATCCACCATTACCGACCACAGATCTATTTGAGTGTTTGCATCGTATTGATTGTTAACTGATCTCAGAAGGGTGTCCTCGCTGTTATTGTAATAATCGTTGGGCTGGTAGGTGTTTTTGGTGCTTGAATATTTACCCAGGCTGAAGTCAGCTGAAAGATTGGAAGTGCTGTCGATAGTATACCGGTAACCGAAATTATAATTGTAATTCTCACTTGGTATCTCATCCAGAGCCTTTGACAGGAGAATTTCACCATCTTCAGTGTTAATTGAGTCATAAATTCCGGTGCTGCCGTTTAGTACCTGGTCGCTTCTGTTTATAAATGCCCTGCCGTCCATGCTGATCGATTGTTTGGCATTAATGGCGTAATCCATGCCACCTGAAAAGTTATATGATTTTCGGTGGGTTTCGCTTTTGGATTGCTGATCAATAAAGTAGCCGCTTTGATAGGATGATTCGCTGATGTCTGTCTGGAAATGATTATCGGAATAATTGAGCGTAGTGAATAAATTAATTTTCCGGCCGCTGTAATTTAACGTTGTACCAATACTCGACCGGGGTAAAACACCTTTCGAATAACTCCCGATAATATTCCCGTTGAATCCTAAACTGGTATTCTTTTTCAGTTTAATATTGATAATTCCTCCTGTACCTTCAGCATCGTATTTCGATGAAGGATTGGTGATGATTTCAATAGATTCGATATTATCGGAGCGTATACTTTCGAGGAAGTTGGTGAGATCTTTACCTGAAAGCCTTGAAGGCCGGCCGTCAATAAAAATCTGAACACCTGATTTTCCCTGGAGGATGATATTGTTATCCATGTCGACCACTACACCCGGTGCTTTGCTTAGCAATTCAAGTCCATTGTTCCCCGAAGCATTTACACTGCTGGCCACGTTAAATACCGTTTTATCAGCGTGTACTTCAACAAGGGCTTTACGGCCGACAATCTCTACTGCATTCAGCTTAAATGAATTGGTGGCCAGGATGATTGAGTCGAGTGCTATCAGGTCGTTTTTTTTGATCAGTATCGGTTTTGATACATAATTCTTAAATTCGATGTTAGTTACTTTTACGAAATACTTACCGGCATTAATTTTGTCAAACACAAATGCGCCGTCTTCACCGGTTAAAACTCCTTTAATAATAACCGAATCCTGGTTCAGCAGTATAGCTGTTGAAAACATAGCAGGCGTTTTTTCGGGGTTGAAAATAGCGCCTTTTATCTGTGTTTCATTTTTCTGCTCCTGGCTATAGCTGCTTAACCACAAAAGCAGGATAAAAACCAGGATAATATATTTTGTGATCCTCATATTGAATTTAATCTTAGTGATTAACTGATTGATTTTAACCTTAATAACAGACTGACTGATCTTTACTTACTCTTTTTAAAAATCATATACCAGTTAATATAATGTACCTTGGGGTCCGGCTTTTTCAGTTCTTCCTTGTCTTCTACTGTAAGAAACGGAATCATTACATCATCACCTGGTTGCCAGTTGGCAGGAGTCACAACCCCAGGATTGTCATAGTGAGTTTGCAAAGCTTTTAGCGTCCTGATTATTTCATCTGTATTCCTTCCCACTTCAACGGGGTAGAAATAAAAAGCACTGATTTCGTTTTCAGGATTAATGAAGAAAACACCCCTGACGCTCTTGCTCCGGCTGGATTTCGTGTCGAGCATTCCATAGCTGTCGCAGATAGCAAAAGAACTATCCACAATCAGCGGGAAGTTGATTTTCAATTTACCGTGGCCTTTGTAATCAATTTGTTCCAGGTCGGCTTTCCAGTTGTGGTGTGAAACCAGCTTATCAACTGAAATTATTAGAATCTGCGTATTAAGTTGAATAAATTCGTCCTGCCGGTAAGCGAGCTCCAGTATTTCCGACGAACAAACAGGTGTAAAATCGCGCGGATGAGCGAAAAGGATTTTCCATTTCTTGCCGAAATCCACGGGAAAAGATACCGGTCCGTTTGTTGATTGCGATTTAAACGATGGCGCAGGGGTGCCGATTAAGGGAATCCGCTGGTTTCCTAATTTCTGTGCTATTGAAACACTTGCTAACAGAATCATTAACCAGGCAATCAAAATGAATTTTTTCATTTTTTTTTTTAATTATTCGTATTTAATCGTAGAAAGAGAAATCAATATTTTTATCCAGGCTTTGAATCGTACTACTTTCTGACGGAATCAAATCAGATTAGGACAAACTACCGGAATTCCAAATTTTATCTTAATTTTTCTATCAGCTTAAGTTTATTACATTTTGAAACGAAGCAAAATATTAGTGTAAAGCTAAGGAGGCATTTACCCTGCTGTTATGATTAGTTTTAATTTTTAGAATGTAAAAGTGAGAGGGCAGACCTAATTCGCTGTTTGAGAATAAGCGAAAAAAATTTTCAGGATTTTCCAAGTTTGTATATAACAAGCTGTATATGATAATTGTTTATCCCTGCCATGCTAATAATAGAATTAGTTATCAGGCAAGTGAGTAGGGAAATTGTATTCAATAGTTTAGCCAGACTCTTTTAATGATTCCATAAATAATCCGGCTAAAGTTTCGGATTGAATCCTGTTTATAGTTGGGTTGATCTTTAAAAAGAAACCATTATGCACAGGTTCATGTATTTCAATATTTCTTTTAGCCAGGGAATCTTTAAACCGGTTAAGATCTTTCCCTTTTACGTCAAGCCTAACGACGTGGGTGCCATTTTCCAATTCGGGAATAATAAACCGTTCTTCCTTTTCGAGCAAGGAAAAGAACTTCCGGGCATTTATCCAGGCTGTTTTGTAATCATTCATAAATCTGTCGGCATAATAGAGCGCGATAGTAGCAAAGGGCCAAGCTGCCGGCAAACCGCCCCCGAACATTCTTCTATCATGATACAATGACTCAGTGAATTGTTTTGTTCCGGCTAAAATTGCACCCGAAGGGGCATTAAAGCATTTATACATGGACGTATAAACCGTGTCGAACAACTCCCCGTATTTTGCCGGTTCAATATTTGTATGAGCCGATTGTACGAATAACCTTGCCCCGTCTAGGTGAGTTTTTATTCCATTGTTTTTAGCATAATCAGTTATCGGTTTAATTTTTTCGTATTCAAAAATACGGTCCTGCTTCCGCCTTACCGGAGTTTCGATAGCAATTACGCCTATTCTTGTTTCAACCCGGCCGGTTTTTGCCCGGTTTACTGCATCGGCCACGTCGTTTACTGAAAAATCAACGGCATTCTCTGCGACGGCAATGAGTTTAAGTCCGCTGAGGGTTTCGGCGCAATCACCGCTGTCGTTATAAAAATGGCTTTGTTCCTGGACTATGATCCTGCGGTTATTCCCGGCAAGCCGGCGGACTGCGATATGGTTTGCCAGGGTTCCTGTTGGCATAAACACTGCCGATTCTTTACCCAGGAGAGTGGCAAATTTATTTTCCAGTTCCTCGACAATTCCTCCAATGGAATAAGTATCCGGCTTAATCTTTCCTTCATTCGCCAGTTTCATCAGGAGGTCGGCATACTCTTTGGGAGATAATACTGTTCCGTCGTATATAAAATCGATCTGCTTATTATTTTCGTCAGGCATTTGAACAATGGGTATACCTGCAAAAGTGTTAAACTGAGCGAATGTCGCGGCAAGCAAACCACCCATTTCAATAAATCTCCTTCGTTGCATAATATTTTTTTAGAATGTCAGCTTTCAATTTTTAAGCTGCTAAATAAATTACAGATTGCGTTTTGTTGTCTGGCGTAGTGGTGGACTTAGAAGCATATCATTGTCAACTGACCTCAAATGTTTGTGATAATTAATGTCGTTCAAATCACCACTGAACCTGCCATTACGCAGTCGAGCTTTTTTCAAGATTTAATAGAGTCTCTTATAGCACAAACTTCTTAATAACAACCTATTATTTAGTTCGTTTTATGCGCTTCCATATCTATCTCAATCAATTGTCCATCTACTGCAAGACCCTTTACTTCCAGCCAGGTGCCGGTCGGGAATTGTTTTTTGTAGATAGAGTTACGAAATCCTGATAAGTTAATAAAGTCTTTCATATTTGTCGTGTATACGTTCTCTGCAACAACATCGTCAAAAGTGTACCCATATTGTTTCAGAATTTTTTCTAAGTCACTGTAGCAATTTTTCATTTGTTGTTCCATATTTCCTGGTGCTACAATCACGCCTTTGTCGTCCATACTAACTGCTCCCGAAATTTTGAGGTCATTGCCAATTCTCACTGCATGACTGTAACCATAAGATTTTTCCAGTTCAGGACGTAATAAGAAGTATTCAGGTGCTTCTGATTTTACTGTAACGTCTTTCACTTCTTTTGTTTTTTGTTTACAGCTTTGAAAAGTCGTAGCAAACAGGGAAATTGTAAGCAACAATGTCATTTGTGCTAATTCTTTGTAATTTTTCATTTTGTTAGTTTGTTTTTTTATTGCCTACTCTGCCTGGTTTTCGGCATACCTCGTTTGTTTAAATTATTTCATTAGTCTCATAAATTGACTTTACAAATACGAAATGCCAGGGTGACGCTTCAAGGTGAAAATCAAAAAGCCCTGACAGCTCGCACAAAGTAGGTATTTATCTTGGATCCGGCAGCCTTATTCCCGAGGTCCATGGATTCCCACCATGCTAAAACAGCACTTTCCTCACTTGAACTCCAGTACCTGTAACCATCAAAATTTCCAAGACCATTCGCGAATAGATTGGTGCGCATTAAACCAAGTTCATCTTTACTTGGTAAAAACCAGTCGTTAAAGCCATTCACATCGAGATTATTGCACAGGTTGGCAGCAATTCCAGTTGTAAAGCAACCATTAACTATTGCAGTTGTATTTGCCTGGCCGGAACCTATGCCGGTGTTTGTTGATCCAATGACAGAGTTGCTGCATCCCCATTGATTTGCGGGCCATTCGGTTGATTTGGGAGCGGCCTCCAATCCGCCTCCATTGCCATCCAAATAAAACACAAGTCCTCCGGCAGGACCAGTATCCCCTATTGCATAGGCTGTTTTTGTAGTAAAGTTTAACTCATTTCCGTAAGCTGTTCCCAAAATATTGGTAGCATAAGCACGGACATAATAGGTGGTATTTGCTGATAAACCAGTTATTGAACTCACAAATGGACCGCTGCCAGTGCCGTTTGAGGTAGCACTACCGTTATATTCAGGATTTTGGGAAGTGCTCCAGCAAACACCACGTGATCTTACTGCAATGCCTCCGTCACTCGAAATATCACCTCCACCGGTAGCAGTAGCTGAGCCAATGTCGGTAATATTTACTGTTGTTAATGTTGGCAGGTAATAGGTTGAATAAGTAATGCTGTCAATACAGGTAACGGGCAGTTGTATTATGCTGCCATCACATTTGTATACATTCATCACATTCTGGCCGAATGATAAACTGCATAATACTAAAAATAAGGTGATTGATATAAGTTGTTTCATAGTTTCTTGCTATTTAGAAATGATGATTTTTATGACGGAAGATTTTTCGGAATTCCTGATCCTGCACAGGTAAATTCCCGGTGGTAAATCCTGTCCTGCAAAATCTTTCGCGATTAAGCTAAATGTGTTTTCCCCTGCTTTGCTTTGTCGGGTAACGGTATTCAGGATTGCTCCGTTTGTGGATAAAAAGTCTAATGATATATTTCCCGAAGCTGGCGCATTGTAATTTATTGTAAGTGTTCCCTTACCTGGATTTGGATAAACCGAAGCATTACTTACGCTGGTTAGCCTTGTAATGCCGGTATTCCCACTAAAACCGGTGTAGTTGAAATTACTTACGGTGTTAAGAGGTAAAGAAACCAATGACCCGTCAGCCATTCTTAGGTTCATATCACTAGTCGTGAATGTAATTTTACGAATATCACTAAGGAGATATTGAGAATAGGTAGAATTAGAAAATTGGAAATAGATATTTTGTGCGTGTAAACCTTTCCCGGTAATACAGAAAAATAATAAACAAGAGAATACTAGTTTTCTATATCTGAATGTGTTACAATTCCTGGCATCCGTTGTAGCTTTTTTCATTTAGCATCTATTTATTTTGCCAACTCTTTTCGGTTTTCAGCTTTCCCGTTTATTTTAAATTTGTTAAAAACACCCCATTTAACCACCGAAACTGTATATCTTCAAAAACTTTAACGTTAATATACAGGTGTAGCAGTAGAAAGAGATGGCAGGTTTTTTACTTAAACACAAGCACAATACTTTGGCATTGTGAATTCATGTATGGCCTGCAAAACCCTTCTCACTGCTACACTTTGCCTGGCATTTATTGCTTCTCTATTTTTTTATAATTTTGCCAGCCTGTTGTTTCTGATCCATTATAATGTTGTAGGTATAGGCGCCTTTGCTTAAGCCGGAAACATTTACAGGTTCGTTGGTAGTCAGGGTTTTGCTCAGTATTAATTTCCCCTGTAAATTATATAGGTTAAAAATTGCTGCGCCTGTAACACCTGAAACCTTAATATAATCGGAAACAGGATTGGGATAAATATTAATTCCTGAAACATCTTGTTTTGGAACAGAGGTAAAGTTGATTTCGGTATAGTAATAAACAGCTTTTCCATCATCAACCCAACCGTTACTTGCTTTATCCCACATGTAATATGATTCTTCAAGAGGCATATTCATTATTTCTTCATAAAGCCAATCCATTGGAAAGATAAGATCGGAAAGGGTGTATGATAAATTATAAGAATATTCGCTTTTTTCAGAAGAGAAAAACTGGCTTGTCGTTTCATCCCAATCATAATAAATCTCAGATGTTGTATTCCCGTTGGCATCGAAAGTGAATTCGCCGCTCTCTTTATATACACCAATCCAATCCTTAATGTTGCTGTCCCATCTATAGTCAAGTCTTTGTATGAGGTGTCCGCTGACATCATATGTATAGTTTGATTTCGAAGCTGGTAGCCAGGAAGTGGTATTTAGGTCCCAGATATAGTCAAGTTGTTGCGTTTTATTATCGTTGGAATCGTAGGTTAAGTTGGATTTTACTTGTGCAACCAAGGCTTGGGTATCGTTGTCCCAACCATACCCAAGAAATTGCGTCATGTTACCGTTGGGATCGTAGGTGTAGTCAGATTCCGAATAAGGAGTCCAGGAATTGGTGGAACTGCTAAAGAAGTCACTCACTTTCGTTAGGTTGCCGTTGGCATCGTAGGTGTATTCCAATTTTGAAGGATCACCCCAGGCATTAGAGTCTCTGAACCAGGGATAGTTAAGCTCCTGTGTTATCTTCATGTTGCCATCGTAAGTGAAGTCTGTTTTATCCCAAGCAATCCATGCATTAGTACTACCATCCCAATCATAATAAATTTCTTGGGTAATCTTTCCATTGGCATCGTAGGTGTTGTCGTATTTAGAACCCCGCCAGGTTTTGTTGGTTTCATCCCAGGATAAATAACTATACAGAGTTTGATTACCCTTGACATCGAAGGTATAGTCGTATTTATAGACAACAACCCAGGCATTTTCGTTGCTAACCCATTTATAACCATAATCTTGAGTCATGTTACCACTGGCATCGTAGGTATAGTCCCTTTTCCGGTCATTAACCCAGGCATTTGTATTGCTGTCCCATTCGTAGCCTAATATCTGTGTATTGTTTCCACTGGCATCGTAGGTATAGTCGGTTTTATATAAATCCCATGAGTTGTTGCTACTTTCCCATTCATATTCAAGTTCTTGCGTTAAATTCCCTTTTGAATCATACGTGAAATAAACTTTCCATTCAGGAGCATTATTATAAAATTCTACAATGCTATCCAATCTTTGCTTAATTGCCTCGGCAGATTTCAGATCATGCAGGTGGCGCGTTTTCGCTTTAGTGGTTGATAAATAATTCCTCTGGATATAGTGCTTATCCTGCTTTTTGCCATGTAAAAAATGTGCGTTTTCCGGTGTTTTACTTTTAATGTTTTGGGGGAAACGCAGATCTTCATGAGTTTTCGCCTTGTTTGTGCTACTCATATTGTTTCGCATTATTTCTTTTTTCTGCCCGAAGGAGCAAAGGGTAAAAAAAACTAAAACCACGGCGAGTGTAAATGTTTGTTTCATAAAATCGGATTTTAAATGTTGATTTAAAAGAAATGGTTTTTTTATCTCTGCAAAATGCATGGCTATTTGTAATTGCAAAAGGGATGTCTGTTAATAGCAGGATAGTAGTAAAGAAGACTACAAGGGGTAGATCTGACAGAAAGGCAATTCGAAAAATAATTTACAAGTATATTTTAGAAAAAATAAGTCAATATAATCCTGGGGCCAACCTAAGCAGTAAAGCAGAAATCATATATTCAACATTATCAATATGATAATGTTCTGAATTCCGGGAGGATTAACAAATCTTTAACAAATATTTTTTTTCACTATTTATGTAATATTATATCTTGCATTTTACTTAAGAGATAGACCTGATATCCCTAAAAAAACTAAAAGAAAATAGTGTGAATACTTTGAGGCAGAGTTAAATAGAACAAAAGCCCGGCAAAACCGGGCCTGGTAACAAACAACTGCAAAAAAAACAGCTGAGTGTATTATACAGATTTATTCCCGGCAGCAATCTTGTGAGATTGTTCAGGCGAAAATAAATTCTTATTATTTCATTAGCATCGCCAGTATAAAAATGATGGTATTTAATCCCAAAAATAACAATGCCGGCAACGAAACCCATAAGCTGTCCTTAACTCTTAACCTCGCCAAGAAGCCTAAAAACATTAATAAAGCTAATCCTCCTGAAGAGATCAACAAAATAGAATTGTTTAGTAAACCCACCAGTAAACCTGTCGCTCCAAGTATCTCAAGCACTGCGGTAATAATTCCGAATTTCGCCAGCCCAAACCGTACGAATTCACTTTTCATATGCGGGCACAGCCGTCCGGAAGTTTTCAAATTTAAGTGAAAACCCTTCTGAAAGCCTTTGTTTATGTAGATAGATTGAGTTTTAGTTGAGAATTATCTTCGTTAAACAATCTCAACTGGGTTCGTTTTTTTACCTTGTTTGCTTGTGGTTTAATGCTGTTGCATAGATAGTCTATAGTTAGATAGTGCAAAAGACAGATCCTTATT
>CAIRMR010000091.1 GCA_903879715.1 uncultured Bacteroidales bacterium | reverse complement strand
TGTCCAGGTAACTGTAGTTGCTCCGATCGGGAAAGCAGCAGGCGCATTGTTTGTTACCAAAGCCACACCGCAATTATCCGAAGTCACCGGAGTTCCGAGAGCTACGCCGGTTGCTGTACATCCGGTATTGGTGGTTGCTGTTACATCAGCAGGGCAAGTTATTAAAGGTAAAGTGACATCTGTTATAGTCCCAACACTGACAATAGCCGATTTAATACATCCGTTTCCATCAGTTGCAGTAATTGTATAAGACTGAGCAATCAGGTCAGTAAATGTACCAGCAGGCGATTGAATTCCAATATTAGGATCTATCGAATACGTTATTAAACCTGTTCCACCTGTGGCATTTACAATTGTTTTACCATCATTTGAGCCGCTACAATTGACATTATTAATAATTGGGTAGCTAAAAGATATATCCGATAAAGGTTGTGAAATTACTGCTTGTGAAGTTGAAATGCAATTCTTTGCATCGGTAACAGTAACAGTATATGTACCTGCGCTTAATCCTGTCGCAGTTGAAACAACCTGAACAGGGCTTGTATTCCATGAATAGGAGTAAGGTAAAGTACCTCCAATAGCAGAAACAGTAGCTGAGCCGGTTGAAGTTCCGAAACAACTTATATTGTTTTGACCGGAAATGGTGGTATTCAGTGCTGATGCAATATTGATGATGACCTGATCCGATACAGAACAACTATTATTATCAGTTACAGTTAATGTAAAAGTTACAATGCCGGAAAAAGAAGGGGTGAAAACTGGATTGGCAATATTTGGATTACTTAATCCTGTTGTCGGACTCCATTGGTAAGCCAGGTTACTACCAGAAGAACCTGTTGCCGATCCCTGTAATTGATAGGTCTCGCATAGGGCTATTGAAGCATCATTCCCGGCATTTACATTCTGAGGAATGGGTTTTACAACAACATCTACCGAGGCTATTCCTTTACACCCGTTCAAAGAAGTTCCAATTACCGAGTATGAAGAATTAGAATAAGGCGATACTATTATTTCTGATGTAGTTGATCCAGAGGGATTCCAAATATAACTTGAACCTCCGCTGGCAGTAAGAGTAAGATTGCTTCCTGCACATATTTCGGAGCTTAGAGGAGTAATAAGAATTGTTGGACTTGGAATTACAATAACCACCACCTGGTCAGTTGAAGAACAGATATTGTTCGCATCCGTAACAGTCAATGTATAAGTAATTGTTGCTGTTGGGGATGCAATTGGGTTAGGGATTGAGTAATTATTCAGTCCGATTCTGGGAGACCATGAATAAATAACTCCTCCTGAGCCATTTAACTGAGTTGATGTGCCAGAACAAATGCTTACATCCGCACCTGCGTTAGCCTGAATTACAGCAGGCGCACCTAAAACTATATTTCCCAGAAACGCGGGAACAGCGCAGCTTCCGATATCTTTTACTGAAACATTATATGTTCCTTGCGATAGTCCTGAAAATAAATTTGAATTTTGCCATGAGCCTCCATTAAGCGAATACTGATAATTGCCTGAACCTACTGAAGCACTTACAGTAATAACGCCTGCGCTCGTCCCGTTACACAATATATTATTTGCATTAGCTGTTACTGCAACCGGGGTTTCATTAATGCGTATTTCTTTAAGGATGTATACAGCGTTTGGATCGCACGGGCATGATTGAAGAGTTTGGATTTCAAAGGTTTCTGCGCCTTCGCCAACTCCATCAGTTACAGCATAATAATCTATAGTATATTTGGTTTGTCCAACTGGAATGGTAATCTCAGAGGGTAAAGGATCTCCACTGCTTGTTAGCACATCAACTCCATTTACTGCTGTGCCGGAATATTGCAATTGTATGTCAAGTGGCTCACCCAGTTCTGTTGTTCCACGTTCGAAAGTTAAATGCATAGGTTTACATCCTTCGAAAATATTGCTGAAATCTGTTGAGCTGTAATCAGGATTAATATTGGTTATAGTAACTGGTTCCGAATTGAAACTTTTTGCTTGCAGAAAAACCGCTCCATCCCATTGCTGATCCGAAGCATCTGCAACACTTAACTTTATGTGATAAGTTGAACAGGCAGTTACATTATAGGTTGCTGTAAGCGTGACTGTACCGCCATCATATTGCATAGTTAATGACCCCGAAGGATTACTTATATAATATGTTTCATTTTCGGCCGGGAAAACGACGTTGTTGATATTAGTTCCAGCCGGATGAATAGTGTTAATCGAAACCGGTATGCCTCCGGGAATTGTGGCAAGGTTTACTGCATTATTTGAAAAGGTACCTGAAATGCCCGGCCCGCTGAGGAAGAATCCGAAAGCATCATTGAACTCAGTTTCGCAATACTCTATATATTCTTCTGATGTAAAAATATATTTAAACTCCAGGGTGTTTCCCGCAGGAACAAAATCAAATTCCAAAGAGGATGCATCATACATGGTTTTCGCCGTGATCTTTGAAAGATCCGGATCATTAGCAGCGCTCACCATTTTATCTGATTTATTTCCAATGGTATTGGGCCCCATCGCCGAAGATATTTTTCCGGTCGCGAGAATAAGGCCTTTATCAATTGGGAAATTCGATGTGCCTTTTTCAAAATATCCCATCTGCCTGTCGCCTGGTATTGCTGACCAAACATGATCGATCCAAGTCCAGGTATTGCCCGTATTTTTTTTATAATAGCCGTATTTTATATTACTGGTTTGAAGGCAGCCTGTAACCAACACATTTCGAACTAATTGTTCCGGTGTCATTAGATTGTATGTTGAATTCTCCGCAACAGATATCGATCCTGCGCTTGCTTTGATATTGCCGCCATTCACACCAATACTTTTGCTTTTAACTTCCTGCGTTGGAGGGTATTTCCTGCCAGGATATGTACTAACTTTACTTATATCCTGACCTAAAACTGATAGAGAAAATAATAGGACCAATGTTATAAGTGAAGGGGTAAGAATTGTATGTTTTTTCATGGTAAGAAATTTTTGTGATTGCTACAGGCAGTTTTTAGTTTTTTGTGAGCGAAATTCAGGATGTAAATACTCCCGTTAATTTAATTATGCTTTTGCATTAAAATTAGCGCTGAAAAAGGAGTAAGATCAGTAAAGCCGTCAGTAGGAGCTTTAACAAGAACATATGGGAGGAAGGGGGAGGATAGACAAAACAATTTTACCAGACAATTATAGAAGTTTGTCTTCTGTCCTGAATTGAAAAAATGGTCAACCAGAAATGTTAGATTTACGTTGTAGCAAGTTAAAGCACATTTAGTCATACGGTATTGGCAATTAGTTGTTTACGAGTAAAAAAGAAGGACATGTAGTTTAAAAGTGAATCATATCACTTTTTCCCGATACTATTTGCTATAATATCATGCCATAATACTTAAATATCTAATATTCAATAAAATATTATCTGCTTTGATGGAATAGAGGGAATAAGTGTCCCGTTTTGGGGAATAAGGTTTATTGCGGGAAAAAAATCAATTCCGTAAAAATCCAGGCTATTCCTACGTTTTCGGGTATATTGAGTTGCAGACGAACATCATTCACATGGAAAGAAGATATGTTTCAGCATTAGCCTTACACATAAAATCAGGCTACTAGTAAACTTCAAGAAGTTCTATGAACTTTCAGCTAAAAAAATTATTGAGCAGAAAATTTCCAGATCGTCGTAGAACGATATTTCTCTCCAGGTCGAAGTATTACATTCGGAAATTCAGGATGATTCATCGAATCGGGGTAGTGTTGTGTTTCAAGGCAAAAAGCTGTATGATTTGAATGAATTTTACCACATTTCCCTAAAAGGTTTTCTCCATCAAACCAATTTGCGGTATAGAGTTGGACTCCAGGCTCAGTTGTGAAAACTTCCAATACTCTTCCTGATTTAGGATCAAGAATCTTCGTAGCAAGGACAAGTTCGCCGGTTTGATTTCTTAAAACAAAATTATTATCAAATCCATTATTTAACTGGTTAATCCGTTCGCCAATCCTTCGTGGTTCAGTAAAGTCAAACGGAGTTCCGGCAACTGATGCGAATGCTCCGGTTGGAATGCTGTTACTGTCGGTAACAGTGATCTTATCAGCAAAAATCTGGAGTTCATGATCATAAATTTCACCGGATCCTTCTCCACTCAGGTTGAAATAACCATGGTTTGTAAGGTTCACCGGAGTGGCTTTATCCGTTTCAGCAAAAAAATCTAAACTGATTTCATTAGTATTGGTGAGCGTGTAGACTGCTTTAACTTTCAGGTTTCCGGGGAATCCTTCTTCACCATCCACACTCAGGTATTCAAGCTCAACTCCAACTTCATCTTTTCTTTCAAATAAGGATGATTTCCATAATTTATGCTGAAATCCGTGAAATCCTCCATGTAACTGAAATTCACCATTGTTCGCGGAGACTTTAAAGTTGATACCGTCGATACTGAATCCGGCGCCTCCAATACGATTGCATGTCCGGCCTACTATACAATTGAAATAAGCGGGATTTTTAATCCAGTTTTCCCATTTGGATAAACCAAGTACTACATCTGCTGAAGAACCATTTTTATCAGGAATCAGTAATGAAATGATTGTTCCCCCGTAATTAGAAACCTTCATGACAACTCCATTTTTATTCTCAAAAATGAATAACAAAGCTTCTTCGTTGCCAGGTGTATAACCGAAATGTTCACTTGATGCTTTCATACTTTTAATTTACTTCTTTAAGCTATGTTTTAGAATATTTTTATCGTTTGAAGTATGTGTTGATTGCATCTTTTTATTTAGCAAATATATTATATTTGTATATTATATTGTCTGTTTAGTGAAGAATAGTTTTTGATTTTTCATTTTAATCAAACAAATACTAACCCTAATTACATGAAAATTCAAGATAATTTTTCCGGGAAATTCATTTTTACTTTTGCTCTCTGTTTTCTTTTGATAATCAAAGTACAAAGCCAGTCAAGTATTAATACAAATGGTCTTCCTTTTATGAATTCGGACCTGCCTCTTTCAGAGAGGGTTAATGATTTGGTTTCACGACTGACACTGGATGAAAAAATACTCCAGATGCAATATACGGCTCCTGCCGTCGAGCGGCTTGGGATTCCACAATACAACTGGTGGAACGAATGCCTTCATGGAGTTGCGCGTAACGGAATTGCAACGGTTTTTCCACAGGCAATTGGAATGGCCGCTACATTTAATCCTGCATTGATAAAGCAGGAAGCTGATGTGATTTCAACTGAAGCCAGGGCAAAGTATTATGAAGCTGTTAGCAAAGGCAGCCATGAAATTTATCAGGGACTTACTTTCTGGTCACCAAATATTAATATTTTCCGTGATCCACGTTGGGGCAGGGGTCAGGAAACATATGGCGAGGACCCGTTTCTGACATCCCAGATCAGTAAAGCTTTTGTACAGGGCTTGCAGGGAAATGATCCTGATTATTTTAAAGTAATAGCAACAGCCAAACATTTTGCTGTTCATAGCGGGCCTGAATCACAACGGCATAAATTTGATGCCTGGCCATCACAAACAGATTTGTACGAAACCTATTTGCCTGCCTTCGAAGTGCTGGTTAAAGAAGCAAAGGTATATTCAGTAATGACTTGTTATAACCGTATTTTTGGAATCCCAAGTTCAGCAAATACATTCCTGTTCAAAGAAACTCTCAGGGGAAAATGGGGATTTAAAGGGTATGTTGTTTCTGATTGCTGGGCAATTTCTGATATTTTTACTTTCCACAATTTTGTACCGACAGCAGAAAAAGCTGTGGCGCTTACATTAAAGGCAGGGACAGATCTTTCATGTGGGCCGGAATATGGCAGCCTGAAAAAAGCTATTGAGCTGGGGTATATTTCTGAAAATGAACTTAATGTTTCAATTAAACGCTTGTTTGAAGCCCGTTTCAGGCTGGGATTGTTCGATCCTCCGTCTAAAGTTATATATTCGGCTATTCCTTCAACTGAATATGATACCCCGGCTCATCGGGAACTTGCTCATCAGGTTGCCCTGCAGAGTATTGTACTGCTTAAAAATGATAATAATATTCTTCCATTGACATCGAAAAGCAGAACCATTGCTGTTATTGGCCCTTATGCAAATGATACTTCGGTATTGTTAGGCAATTATAACGGAATTCCTTCTCATCCTGTTACATTGTTGCAAGGTATACGGAATAAGTCAGGCAAAGGAACCAAAGTGATTTATTGCCAGGGCGTTAATAAGCCTGAAGTCCAGGCGCTTCGTGCTGAAAACGTTAATTTTTCTGCCGATCCTTCATTCTCGGAGGCCATTTCAGTCAGCATGACTGCTGATGTGATAATTTTTGCCGGCGGTATTTCGCCAAACCTTGAAGGGGAAGAAATGGATGTGAAAGTGCCTGGTTTTTCAGCTGGCGATCGTACAACTCTTGACCTTCCCCAAAACCAGCAAAAATTATTGGAAAAACTTAAATTAACAGGCAAGCCGATTATCCTTTTGCTTACTAATGGCAGCGCTTTGGCTGTAAACTGGGCAAAAGATAATGCAACAGCAATAGTTGAAGCCTGGTATCCGGGTGAAGAAGGTGGAAATGCTGTTGCAGATGTGTTGTTTGGTAATTATAACCCTGCCGGACGGTTACCTGTTACTTTTTATAAATCTGTTGACGATATACCAGCGTTTGAAGATTATTCGATGAACGGGCGTACCTATAAATATTTTAAAGGTACACCACTTTATACTTTTGGTTACGGTCTTAGCTATTCTTCATTTAATTATGAAGCAGCTGAGCTCAGATCAAAGTTGTTAAACGATGCGGATACTATTGTCTTATCCGTAAAAATCAGTAATACAGGCAAATACAGTGGTGCTGAAGTTATCCAGGTATACTCAAAACAACCCCTGGAATTAAAAGATCAACCCTTAAAATCGCTGGTAGCTTTTCAAAGAGTTCATTTTCTGAAAGGTGAAACGAAAGAAGTTGTTTTGTCAATCCCTGTTTCACGGCTTCGTCATTTTAATCCGGATAGTAACGATTATACAATTGCAAAAGGTCAATATGAATTATTGATTGGTGCAGCATCAGATAATATCAAATTAAAAGCCATTATATCAATAGATTAATCTTATTCTTGAAATAATTATTTTTTTATGCATTAAAAGTCAGCAAATATCTGGAAGATTATAGCATTCACTACACCGCAGAATAGCTCTTGTACAGTTCTTTCACTTTGTAAATCCTATAGCCTTGAATTAGTTCCGATCACAAAATGTGGTAAGCCTAAAGGGATAAATTCTCCCACATCCATTGCCCCGACCTTCAGGTCGGGGCTAGCATAAATAGAAAAGAAACTTAGCACATATCCTTCCAGATTAAAGTCTGTGTCTGTATGTCGGGATTAATGATAAATTTCAACATCTATTGCCCCGACCTTCAGGTCGGGGATTGCTGATATCCCAATCCATATTAGTATTAGCTAAAAAAATGTTCAAAATTTCAAATAAATAATTTATCCCAAGCTTAATAATTTATCCTAACTAATACAAGCAAAAAAAACGCCACCCGGAATAACCTGGCGGCGTTTTTTGTTTTATAAAACTTCTTTATTAACCCTGAAGTTTAAAGTAGATTGGCATATTGAAAAGAACACGAACCTGTTTTCCGTTTTGTTTTCCAGGATGCCACTGTGGCATCATTTTAACAACGCGAAGTGCTTCTTCATCACAACCGCCACCAATACCGCGAAGTACTTTTACGTCGGTAACATTACCTTTTGAATCAACAACAAACGATACATAAACTGTACCTTGTATACCGTTTTCGGTAGCTTGCTGAGGATACACAATGTTTGTACCAAGGAATTTGTTGCGTTCTGCTTCTCCACCAGGGAAAGCAGGCATTTCTTCAACAATTGTGAAAACTGGTTTTGTTTCTTCAACCTCTATTACTTCCTCTTTTGTTACAACTTCAGCAACTTCTTCGGTAACTGAAACCGTTTCATTGCTGGTTTTGGATAAATCATCCTGGTTAAAGATGTCTGCATCTTCAACTACTTCTTCAGTAGTTACTATAGGTGCCACAAATTTAACTTTCTGCTGAAGCTCAGCTGGAGGAGGAGGAGGGGGAGGAGGAGGAGGAGGAGCATCTTCTTTAGGCTTATCCATATCGATAAATTCAGCACTTGCTGCTTTTTCGACGTATCCAAGCCTTTTCTGCGCATAATAACTCGATGCCAATGGGTATGCTAAACCTGCAGCCAAAATGATAACTGCGAGTATTAAACCCCTTGTCATGTGTTTACTATACAATTTACGCAAAATGTACGCTCCATAAGTTTTATTCCTGTGCTCAAAGACGATTTCGTCCATTGGAGCGGTATAAACTTTTTGCTTTGTCATTTTTGTATTTTGCTTTAAATGTGAACTACAACTTTAGTCAACTTCTGTTGATTTTATTTCACAGCTGGTGTTGAAACCGCTGTTCCATTAATCATTGCTTTTTCAAGATCATTGATATCGACGACAGCATAATTAGCTACAGTGCAGATGGCCATTTCATCAATAATGTCAACTAAGTTTTTGTATTTTGCCTTTTCATCAGCCTTTATCAGAATGATTGGGGCCTTTGGATCAACTGTCTTTTTCAACTCTTTTACTTTACGTGTTAAAGTTGAATCTGCCATTACTTCGTCTCCTCTGATAACTTTATCCCTTAGTTCTTTTACAGCCTTGAACACCAGTATGTTGCGTTGAAGCAGCATTTTCCGGATTCCATCTTTACTGTAATTTGATGATATTAACTGGGGAAGAGGTTGTTTAGGATCTGCAAGTCCAAAATAGTAGTAAATTTTATCATTTCCTGAAACGAGAATATTGATGGTACGGTCAGCTTCAATTTTTGGAGCTATCTTATTCTCTTTATCATCTTTCTCAGGCATGGTAATTTCCATTGCTTTGGGCTTGGCGAAAGCTGTGGTAAGCATAAAAAAGGTGATCAGCAAACACATCAGATCGACCATGGGGGTCATATCTATATGCGTCGAAAACTTTTTAGCTTTCTTTTTGCCGCCTTTTTGTTTGCCTTCCGCTTGGATTATTTCAGCCATAGTATGATTTCTTTAAATTGTTAACTTAATAAGTATTATTCTTCCAATTTAGCTTCGTCCTTCATGAGGTTGGTGGTAAGGTTAAACTTGTTAACCTTATTATCCTGAAGAATATCCATTACATGTTTTACAGTTTTGAAATCAGCTTCACCGTCACCTTTTATGGCAACTTCGGCGCGTGGATTCTGCAGGCGTATAAAACGAACCCAGAGATTTAACTGATTGTCAGCGGAATCAACAGGAATGCCTGTCTGAAAGGCCTCTCGGTCCTTTGAATCTGCTGTGTTTATCCAGGCTTTGAGTTTATCAGCCGGCATACCAAATGAAGCCCACGTTGAAAAGGTTTTTAATTCCTTTTCAGTAAACGTCAGATTAAACTGTTCAGCCACTTTTTTCAAAACTTCTTTTCTTATAAGTACAGATGTGTCCTGTCCGTTATCGAAATTCAGGAACACTTTATTGTCCTTACCAACAAGAATAATAATGACATCTTTTTCAGGTGACACCTTTTCGCTAACTGAACTTGGAGTATCAATTACTGTTGCTTCGGATGGGCGAAAAGACGTTGTCAACATGAAGAATGTAAGCAAGAGGGCAAACAAATCCACCATAGGCGTCATGTCTATGTGTGGAGTCCTTACCGGTGCTTTAATTTTTGGCATGGTTTCTTATTTTGAATTGTGAAAACCGGGCGCTAGGCGCCATGATTCAATTAATACTTTTCGCAGACCTTATTTGGATTGCGCTGCAAATGTCTGAGTAAGACTGAATCCTGCTTCGTCAATTTTATAAGTCATTCCATCAATCTTTGTTGAGAAATAATTGTAGAAAATGATGGCAAGTGTTGAGCCTGTGATACCAAATGCAGTATTGATAAGAGCTTCCGAAATACCTGTAGCAAGAGCTAAAGCATCAGGAGCACCAGCTTGCGCCAAAGCGGCAAATGCACGGATCATACCTAATACAGTACCGATAAGACCGATAAGTACGGAAATTGAAGCGATGGTTGATAAAATAACCAGGTTGCGTGACATCATCGGAAGTTCCAAAGCTGTAGCTTCTTCGAACTCTTTTTGTAATGATACGAGTTTCTGATCTTTGTCAAGCCTGGTATCTGATTGCAGTTCTTTGTATTTAACCAAACCAGCCTTCATAACATTTCCAATTGATCCTTTTTGTTTGTCGCATGAAGCGATAGCCTGATCAATCTGATTGTTTTTCAGGAAGTTTTGCAGATTAGCCACAAATACATTTGTTGCGCCTGTACCTTTTGCTTTGTGGAGGGTTAAAGCCCTTTCAATGGTAAATGTCAGAAGTACAATAATTAAGGTAATTAGAAGAGGCACAATCATCCCTCCTTTGTAAACCATAGCCAGGTAGTTACCCGGAATTGGGTGCCCATCAGGGTTACCACCTTCAAAGTTAACAGGATTTCCTAATACATAATAGTAAATCAGGAATGCGATTGCCAATGCAATCAGAATTGTTCCAGTTGCGAAAGCTGAACGTAGTGTTTCTTTCAACGATTGACCGTTTTTGCTCATTGTGATTAGATTTTAGATTAGTGAATGGTATTAATTGTTTTTGTTTAATTACGTTAATAAATCATACGCAAAGATAAAAGATTTTGGCTTTTAAAAAAGACTTTACTGTAAGTAGGTGCATTTTTATTTAAAAAAAATGAATTCGCACACACATACACTAGAGAATTCAGCGCATTTAGCTGAATATCAAAACTAAAGAACAATCGTTATTGAGAATTTGCTGATTTGAATTCAGGGCAACGTGGTTTCAGATCTTTAAGAGCACTATTTGCATTTTCATTAGCCGGATCTATTGCAGCAATTTTATCCCAATACATGAGTGATTCGCAGTATTGTTTGTTAACCAGGTAGTAATAACCAAGATAATTATAGGCTTCGAGCATATCTTTACCGTATTTTACAGAGTCAGCACTGGCCTTTTCAATAAGTTTCTCGTAGAATGGTTTGGCTAATCCGTCTTTCGTTTCAGGATCGAGATTAGAATAAACCCGAGCCCTGAAAAGATATGCCGGTTCAAAATCAATACTCATCCTGTTTACTGCAGCAAAGGCTGAATCGGCCTCAGCCCAGTTTTTAGCGTCAAAATAAGCGCGGCCCATCTTATAATAGTCGTTTACGTTGCCGTTGGTATATTGAATCTTAAGTTTGTATGTGTCACCGGCATTTTGAGATTTCTTGTTTTTAAGATACAATCCAGCTATCTCGGTAAGAAGATCAACATTAGTTGTATCAACTTCAAAAGCTTTCATTAAAGTTAAAATACCAATGGAATCCTGACTGTTTTTAAGGAGAATATGCCCGGAATAAATGTAATCTTTTGCTGTAATTTTTTCGGAAGGTGCATTTGTTATGAACTTAGCCATATAAAATTTAGCCTGAGGGTATTGTTTCTCTTCGTAATATGAATAGGCCAGAGCGCGGTTCAGATCATTGAATGTTAAAGAGTCCATTGCCATAATCTGGTTGATTTGCTCTATTGCTCCTTTATAATCTTCTGTCTGAATAAGCATATTGGCATACCTGCGTTTTGCTGCGATGTTACTGCTGCTTAGGTCAAGGTATTTTTTAAAGTTTGTTTTTGATTCTTCAGGCTGTTTCATTTTAGCATAAAGGAAACCCATTTCGAGGTAGGCAGGTGCGAAAGAAGGGTCAATAGCAAGTGCTTCCTGGTAATAGTTTAATGCATCCTGGTAGCTTCTTATCCGGGTATACAACTGACCAAGCCTGACACGAGCCCTGGTTGAGTTAGGTGAAAAATCCTGGGCTCTTTTGTAATTCTCAGCAGCACGGCTTCCATTATTCAAGGTGTAGAACCAATAATCACCACGTACTAAATAAAGTTCAGGATTTTTACTATCAAGAGATTCTGCTCTCCTCAGAAATCCAAAAATCAAAGCAGAGTCTTTACTTCCAACCTGAACGTAAGCATCGGCAAGACGAACCAATAATGTAGCCTGCTCTGGTTTGGTAAGCGAAGATTTTACTTTTTTTGCAGGAAGAAATGTCTGAGCTTTGGCAATGTTCTCATCAGCAGCAATTTTGTTGTTCTGAATCAAAGCGACTTTCCCAAGTCCTACGTAGTTAAGAGGTTCATTTGGATTTGCCGCGATTCCTTTATTATAACGTTCAATAGCTTTTTTAGCAATAGCGTCTAACGGAATGTTGGTTGGATCGATAAAATAGGAGGCTAATTGATTTTCGCCACTGTAATAAAAGTATTTGCCATTAGCTGGTTCTTTGACGCTCAGCTCACTAAAGGCTTTATCGGCAGCATCAAATTGTTCCTGATATGTCATTCTGAGTGCTGAGTTCAGATCCTGAACTTGTCCAAATGAAGCATTTCCAATTACCAGCAAAGCTATTCCGGCAAGAGTTTTCTTAATAGTTCGTGTGATTCGTAACATGGTGTTTCCTCCTCAATAATTGGTGAATTAGTCTTTTTTTATTTGTATTAACCTTATCGGCATGGTTGCAGGTACAAGTCCTGATTTTAAGATTATTCTTTGTCCCTGGTCTCCGGCTACAAATGAAGCAAATCCCGTGCCAAGTCCTGAAAATGTTTCCCGGCTTATCATATATACATCGCGGCAAAATGGATAAGAACCTTCAGCAATATATCCCTGGTATGGTTTGCAGTAATTTTTAGGATCAGTTCCGACTTCAACAACCTTTACAGATTCCAGGAATTTCTCTGAAACACTGTCCTGGGTATCACTGATCCAGTTCACACTGATTATTCCAAGAGCGCTGGGATTATTTTTTACATAATTAATAACTTCTTCATTCGTGTTTACAGCTGAACAGTTCGACGGGAAGTTGCCCTTTAAATCGAACTTTTCGCGGAAATAACGCACATTGCCTGATTTATTGTTATCAAATACAACAGAGATAGGTTTTTGTGGTGATTTGGGATTTAATTGATTCCATGTTGTTATCTTGCCTCTGAAAATATCAGCAAATTGGAAATCTAAGATAATAGTATCCGGATTGGCTTTATTTACAATCAAAGCCAATGCATCGTGTGCGACTTTAGTAGTACGTGCGACAAATTTTTGTGCTAGCAGGTAATCCTTTTCTTGGTTGGTAAGTTCCCGGGTTAGTACAATGGTGCGAACTGAATCATTCATGAAATCAGCCAGAACATCTGCTTCAGGTTTGTAACTGACATTTATTTTTGCATCTACATATTGTGATTCAAATGTATAAACCTGTGTATCGAAGAGCAACTGGAATGATTCGTCAATACTCATTTTAATGTTACCGCGCGTTGGAGTTTCTGTTATAGGCTGAACTCCCATCGGATTCCGACATGATGTAACAATCAGAATAAAAATACTGATAGTTAGAAAAATTGGAAGTAAGACAATACGTTTCATAATATGACCTCCTTTAATCGTTGGGTTCTGTTTTCTTAGTAATCTGTTTTACCAGCCTGTAAAATCCATAAGCAATCAGGAACAAAGCAAATGCAAATCTTAATTCCCATGATGGAATGAAAAATATATTTGGTATAAAAAGTGACACTCCCAACCCTATATAAATCAGCGACATCAGGTAGCCGAATGTAACCATGAATTTTGAAAACCACCCTTTGTTAATTATCATAGCTTACCCTCTTTCTTTCTCTATCTCTATAATACTTTTTCCGTCAACCAGCTTTAAACTTTTTTTTAAAAGTCAATTTTATGGCATTTAAATAGCATTTTGCATTAGTATGAAGTCGTTGACATTATAAGTTATCAACAGAATCTTCAAAGTTAATGAAAAAGGAAGAAATTTAAATCGTACGAGCTTGCAAAAGTAATTTTTTTTTTAAAGTTCATACTGTTTTTTTTTGCATTTAATAAATATCAATAATTTGATTGCTTTTTATCTTGCCTGCATATTTTTTATTCAAAGTGATTTCAAACAAAACCATTGCTTGAATTATGTTTGTAATTTGATTATCAGTGGTTTTCCCCGTTTAATCTTTGCGTTTTTAAATGTAGAAATTTTGCTTTGTAGATATTAGATGTACAGGATTCCGAAATTCCATAAAAGTTTAAAATATTTTTAAAATATACTTGCATCTGTTACATTACATTCTAAATTTGTCACCCTTATTTATGCACAAAAAAAATAAAATTATTTCAAAATCAACCCTATGAAAAAAAGTATCCTGCTGTTGACAGTAATTACTATTACTTTAATGACAGCATGTAAGAACGAGAAAAAACTGAAGGACAACCCATTCTTCGCTGAGTATTCAACGCCATTCCAGGTTCCACCGTTCGATAAAATCGATACTACGGATTACCTGCCAGCTTTTACCGAAGGTATTAAGCAACACGATTCAGAAGTTGCAGCAATTACGAATAATACATCTGAACCTACTTTTGATAACACTATTCTTCCTTTCGACAAGTCGGGGAAAATGCTCAAACGTGTTAGTAAAGTGTTTTTTAACATCACCGAATCAAATACTAACGATCAGCTTCAGGGTATTGCTGCAAAAGTATCGCCAATGCTATCGAAACACAACGACGATATTTCAATGAATTCTAAGCTTTTTGCACGCATCAAAACAATCTATGAAAGGCGGAAGGATTTGAAACTGGATGCGCAGCAGATTCGGGTTGTTGAGAAATATTACCGCGATTTTGAGCGCCAGGGGGCCAATCTGACTAATGATCAACAGGATCAGTTACGCAAGATAAACGAAGAACTTTCAGGTCTTTCGCTAAAATTTGGTGACAACCTGCTTGCTGAAACAAATAAGAATTTTAAACTGGTTATTGATAATAAAGCCGATCTGGATGGTTTGCCCGAAGGAGTTATATCAGCTGCTGCCGAAGCTGCCGACAAAGGTGGCAATAAAGGCAAATGGGTTTTTACGCTGGCAAAACCAAGCCTGATACCTTTCCTGCAATACGCAAAAAATCGTGAATTGCGGGAGAAAATCTATCGCGGCTATTTTATGCGTGGTGATAATGGCAATGCAAATGACAACAACAGCACACTTACAGAAATTGTAAGGTTACGCGCCGAAAAAGCCAGGCTGCTCGGTTTCGAAAACTACGCAGCTTATGTTATTGATGACAATATGGCTAAAACACCTTCAACGGTGGATGCTTTCCTGAACAAACTAATGGTTGCGTCCTTACCGGTTGCAAAAGCAGAACTTTCTGAAATGCAAAAGATTGCAGATTCGGAGGGTGGTAAATTTAAACTCCAGTCGTGGGATTGGTGGTATTATTCCGAAAAACTCCACAAACTAAAATATGATCTTGATGAAAATGAGTTGAAACCTTATTTTAGCCTCGAAAATGTTCGTAATGGGATGTTCGCTGTTGCCGGGAAATTATATGGCATCACTTTTACGAAAGTAACCAATTTACCGATCTATCAGAAAGATGTAGAAACCTTTGAGGTTAAGGAAGCCGATGGTTCACACCTTGGGATTTTATACCTTGATTATTTTCCACGCGAGAGTAAAAGCGGCGGTGCATGGTGTACTGATTTTCAGTCGGCCGGATGGGAAAACGGTAAGAAAGTTGATCCTGTAATTTCGATGGTATGCAATTTCACACCTCCAACCGGCGATATGCCTGCATTATTGAATTTTGATGAAACCTCAACTTTGTTTCACGAATTCGGTCATGCTTTACATGGACTTTTCTCTCTCGGCCAATATAACCGCACTGCTGGAAATGTTCCTCAGGACTATGTTGAACTGCCTTCACAGGTGATGGAAAACTGGGCTGCAGATCCACAAGTTCTTAAAATGTATGCAAAGCACTACAAGACAGGCGAAGTTATCCCTGACAAACTGATTGCCAAAATTGAAAAAAGCGGCCTGTTTAACCAGGGATTTGTTACTGTTGAATATCTTGCTGCTTCCATCCTTGACCTGGATTACCACGAACTTGCCTCACCGGCAAAAGTTGAGCCGGAGACTTTTGAGAAAGAAGCTATGGCTAAAGCCGGATTGATACCAGAAATTCTACCACGCTACCGCTCAACCTATTTCGCTCATATTTTCAGTGGCGGATATGCCGCAGGATATTATGTGTATATATGGGCTGCAGTTCTTGACGCGGATGCATTTGACTATTTCAAACAGTCGGGGGATATTTTCAATCCTGAACTGGCTGCAAAGTTCCGTAAGAATTGCCTGGCTGAATCCGGTGACGATGAAGGAATGATTCAATATAAAAAATTCAGGGGACAGGAACCCTCTATGGATCCATTGTTGAAACGCCGTGGATTGAAATAATTCAGCGTTCAAATATAGTAAAGCCTTGTTTTGTAAAGCTTTACAAAACAAGGCTTTTTTTTATTGCCTGTCAGTCGTTGAGAAAATCTGTAACTTTTTTGAAAATCATTTTAAATGAACCGTTCACTAAATCATTAATTGATTCGGTCACTGGAAATGGGTCTTCATGCCTGTAATCATAAGGGAAATCAAGAACCTGAACATCAACAGGAATATCTCTTTTTGATCCCTGGAGTGTATTTATAACTTCGTAGGAAGGAATCACGGTATCTTTTTCGAGGGAAATAGCCAGGATCTGCCCGGCAGCTTTCCGAAACATATCTTCGCGTTGCGGAAGCATTACTGAATAATTCAGCATGGAGCGGAATACTAATCCTTCAGGATGTAATTCGCCCAAATGATGCTGCATTCGCGGATTTTTTTCCATGTGAGCACTCAGATGCTCAACCAGGTAACTATACATTGCTGCATTAGCTTCGCTATCGATTATGAATTTTGAAACCGGGGATAACCTGTTGAAAACTGCTCCGCCACAAAACATTACAAGTTTCGAGTTACCGAAATAGTTTTTATAATTGGTTAATTTCAAAATTTCAGCAAGCAAACTGCCAACAGAATACGAAAAGAAGTCAAGCGTAAAATCCTTTTCAATCAATGGATGATTTCCTTCTTTACAATCCTCAACAAATTGAATAACATCATAATAGGTTTGCAGTCCTGACCAAAGGAACCGTTGCGGGAAAGCATGTAATCGCGTGCTGATAGCTACGTTGGAAAGTGTTGAATCAATGATATTAGGAAAGTTCTTTCTGCGTTGCATACTCAGTTCAAACATTTTGCGCGGATCACTCCAAAGATGCGGCGCCCTGTTCATATGAAACGCTATTGGGAAAAGCACAACAAGTTTACCTGTATCATCAGCTATTTTTTTTGCCCAGGGTAAGTATTTATCCCAGTATTTTTCGTTAAAACCATGAAAAAACAATAAAACATTCTTAAACTTTTTAGTAGACGTAGGTTTAAAGACAAGATACCTGAAATTCCTGTTTTCCGGAATATTGATATCCGAAATATCTATGTTTTTATTTATCCCTTCTATCATTGTATTTCTGAAATCACCACACATAAATGAACTATCGTGTTTTTCGCAATAGTACATTTCATCTCCGGATAAAATATTGTTCGCCACGGAATCAAATTCATAACTACGTATTTCCGATTTCTCGTCTACCGGAATTATGGCATCCGAATAAAGCGATTTGCTTTTTAGTAAATGATATAGCTTATTATAAATCATTTTGTTGTTTTAATATTACTAATAGTGTTCTTTAACAGTATGGAAAAGAAGTGCTTCCGGCTACAAGTTCGCGCTATGATCCTTTACCAGCATGCTGTAAAAATCTGGTTTAGTAAACTACCCCATAGTTTTACCAATCAACTAACACAAAGTCTGACAAAATTACGAGCAATCTGAATACATTTATGTAAATATTTGTTTTAAAATTTCATATTATTCTGAATTTTTTTTTACCTGAATCGAACCTGCATTATCATATGATTATAAACTTACGAAATCTCGTAAAAGCTGCATTTACTGTTCAAATAATTGGTAATTTTCACGCCTCATAAGTAAATTATTAATTCACCAAATCATGTCGGAATATATACTCTCAAAGTCTACTTATATACGCGGTTTACAATGCCACAAATCATTGTACCTGAATAAGTTCAGGCCATACCTGCGCGACAAAATCACAGAAGAGCAATTGGCTAAATTTGCCCGTGGCCATGCGGTTGGTAAAGTTGCTCAGCAGCTCTTTCCGGGCGGTGTTGCGATGTCGCGGCCTGGAAAGCCATCCGCAGAAAAAACAGCGCAGCTGATCTGCGAGGGTTTTCCTGTGATTTACGAAGCTTGTTTTATATCCGATGGTGTTATTGTGGCGTTGGATATCCTGGTAAAGCAGGAAAACGGATACAATGCGTATGAGGTCAAGAGTAGCCTGGCCTTAAGTAATGTTTATTATAATGATGCATATCTTCAATACTACGTTCTGAATGCTGCCGGTTTCAGGCCGGAGAAATTCTTCCTGATCCACCGGAATGCTGAGATTGAGTTAACAGAATCAGGCGATTTACATGAAATGTTTGTATTTACTGATGTGACAGCAGAATGTAAGACAAATGAGTTATTTGTTCAGGAAGGTATCAGCCAGATGCTGGAGGTTATGAAAAGAGATAAATCTCCTGATATTCAGACGGGTAAACAATGTATGTATCCATATCCGTGTGATTTCAGGGGAGTTTGTTGGAAGAAAATATCCAAAGCGGAACAGGAAGAATTATTAGGTTAATAGAAAATCGTTAATAGAAAATCGTTAATAGAAAATCGTTAATAGAAAATCGTTAATTGAAAATAGTAAATAGAAAATAGAAAATAGAAAATAGAAAATAGAAACAAGCCTTAGAGACGCGATGCCTCGCGTCTCGGCCTACCAGAAGCAAAGAATAAATGAAATAGTAAAAGGGAATATTGATTCCTGTTAACGTATTAATTAACCGAATGAAAATTATAGATCTCACACACACAATCAGCCATGGGATGCCTGTTTTTCCGGGTGAAAATGAACCTTCCATCGTTCGCGATATTTTGCCGGATGATGTTGGCTATGTTACACATCGTCTTGAAACAAATATGCATACAGGAACCCATATGGATGCTCCTTATCATGTTAAAAGCGATTCTCTGACTATTGATAAATTTCCCGTGGAATTGTTTTCAGGTTCCGCAGTAGTGATTGATGTGCGAGGTATATACAGTGTAAAAATGCAGCCTGGCTGGGAGTTGATATTTAAAAACTATAAAATTGTCCTTTTCTGTACCGGATGGAGTAGCGAATGGGGGAAAGAAAATTATTATTATAATTATCCTGAATTCGATATTGAAATTGCTGAATCACTGGTAAACTGTGGAGTTCGAATTGCAGGATTTGATTCCCCTTCGCCGGATAAAGATCCTTTCGCTTTTCACACTGTCTTCCTGAAAGATGAACGATTCCTGGTTGAGAATCTGACCAACCTTGATAAACTTACAGGAAAAGAAAATATTGAATTTATGGCCTTCCCATTAAAAATTGAGGCTGAGGCATCTCTGATACGGGCGGTGGCAATGATTAAGGAATAATTGATTTTCAACTAAAGAAATGATTTTTCAAGCAAGATTTAAGAATAATGATTAACGATTTTTGATGTATAATTTTCCCTCAAGGTAAATTTTTCTTCTAAAATCGTAAATCATTAATCCTTGTTCTTAAATCATTTGAATTCAAAAATTGCCGAAGAGTCAAACTACTTACATAGCTCTTTCACCTTACTTTCCAGTTCTTCGCCACGCAGTTTTTTTGCAACAATTTTACCTTTTTTATCAATCAATACAGTAAACGGAATTGAAGTAACTCCATAAGCAGCAGCGCCTTCTGATTTCCAATATTTTAAATCGCTCACATGATCCGGCCATAAAAGGTTGTCCTTGGCAATAGCAGCAAGCCAGCTGCTCCGCTCTTTATCCAGCGAAACACTATATATCTCAAAACCTTTATCATGGTATTTTTTATACATTGCAACCACATTCGGATTTTCCTTGCGGCACGGTCCGCACCAGGAAGCCCAGAAATCGATTAGCACAACTTTGCCTTTCAGCGATGAGAGTTTACGGATTTTGCCTTCAGTATCAGTTAATGCAATTTCAGGTGCTGAAGCTCCGATTGCAGTTTTGCGTTCAACTTCAACCTGCTGATGATATTGTTTTACAAATGGATTTTCAGGGTATGCTTTGAAATTTGCGGCATCAATTTTATCAATAATATCAAAGTCATTGGTCATATCCAGTTTATCCTGAAAAAAAATCCAGGCAAGTGATGCCGGGTGTTTCTCCATTTGAATTTTTAAAGCTGTTTTCTGTAAAGAGTCATTTGCACGGAACTGGCTGATAATGATGGCTGACAATGAATCCTGTTTCGGCGATGCCTGTATATCATTATACTTCTGGTTTAACATAGCTTTCCGGGTTTCGAATGACTGCGAACTATTCATTGTATTATAAAGCAGTTGTGTATGAAAAGATCCTTCAATTGCAGCATCACCACCCAGTTTGGAAGTCAAGGTTTTGAAGCTGATTTTTTCGCCGGGAGTAAGAATCACCATCATATAATTCTTTTCATCCAGTCGCAGCCTGAAGATATCGCTTGTAGTTATAGGTGCTACCAGTTTAAAAGAACCATTCTCATCAATGGCTGATGAAACAAAAATCCATGGATTTTGTCCATTCAGTGTATCAAGATAGATCTGTTTATAAGCGCCTTTATCCTTTATAGTTCCGCTGATAACAACCGGATCGGTTACTTTTTGCGCCTGCAGGAAAGTGGAGAAAAAAAGTAAGATTAATATCAGGATAAATCTGTTTTTCTGAAGTTTCATTAGTTTGATCGTATTTAATGAGTGTCCGACAAAAGTAGATATTATTATTCAAAAATCATGCCTGAAAATTGTTGTGTGACATTACCTTTTACAAACTGTGATCAGAAATTTATATAAGTTAATAATCTTTTTCTGCTTCATAATTTATATACATTTGCACCGTTTTTCGATTCGTAATATTAAAAAATACTGCAATGCCAAAGATTTCACAACGAGGCCTGAAAATGCCTGCATCTCCCATCCGTAAACTTGTCCCTTACGCCGAAGCAGCTAAGAAAAGAGGTATAAAAGTTTATCATCTCAACATTGGCCAGCCAGATATTAAAACGCCTGAAGTTGCTATCGAAGCCATTCGGAATTACAATGGAAAAGTAATAGAATACAGCCATTCAGCTGGTAATGAATCGTATCGTAAGGCTTTGGCCGCAAAATATTGCAGTCGTGGAATAAATGTTGATTTTAACCAGATACTTATTACCACCGGAGGTTCCGAAGCTATCCTTTTTGCTATGTTTTCCTGCATGAACCCGGGTGACGAAATTATAATTCCGGAACCTTTTTATACCAATTATAATGCTTTTGCCCAGACTGCCGGTGTGGTTGTGAAACCAATTACCTCCAATATTAGGGATGGTTTTGCGCTTCCTCCTATCCGTGAATTTGAGAATTCGATCGGCCCGAAAACCAAAGCTATAATGGTCTGTAATCCTAATAATCCGACGGGTTACCTATATAGCAAAGCTGAGTTGATGCAACTTGGTGATCTTGTAAAGAAGTATGATCTGTATCTTTTTGCCGATGAAGTTTACCGTGAATTTTGTTACGATGATGACGATCATTTTTCGGTTATGAAACTCGAAGGAATTGATCAGAATGTAGTGATGATTGATTCAGTTTCGAAGCGTTACAGCGAATGTGGCGTGCGTATTGGCGCGTTAATTACCAGGAATAAGGAAATACTTGATTCTGCTTTGAAATATGGCCAGGCCAGGCTAAGTCCTCCTTCATTAGGACAAATTGTTGGCGAGGCGTCCCTGCAAACTCCGGATTCTTACTTTACGGAAGTGTATGACGAATATATTGCCCGCCGCGATTTTGTAATTAATGAATTAAACAAGATTCCGGGAGTTTTTGCGCCAAAACCCAAAGGAGCGTTTTACGCAATTATCAGTTTGCCGGTTGACGACAGCGACAAATTCTGCCAATGGTTACTCGAAGATTTTAATTACGAAAATCAAACTGTGATGCTTGCGCCTGCGTCAGGATTTTATGCTACGCCGGGTTTAGGCAAAACAGAAGCGCGTATTGCTTATGTTCTAAAGATTGATGATTTGCGGAATGCTGTTAAATGTTTGGCTGAAGCGTTGAAAGTTTATCCGGGAAAGGTTTGAGCAGATTGAGTGATTGAACGTTAGAGTTGACAAGTTGAAGGGTGACATGGAGAGGGGCGACTAGGCGATTAATCTATTGAAAGATATGACTTTAGTATCCTAACCCCAAACACCTAAATCCTAACCCCTTTTTATTCAAAATCAGGATAAAGCAAGTATTTCTTCCGCATTTTATTAAAGGCATTCAGATTTGGCTGCCACGATTTACGGATTTCTATTTCACTTTTTCCGGCTATAATTTGTTCACGTAATTTGCTGTTTCCGGCTAGCTTATCGAAGTAATTAGTAAAGAACTGAGTTTTTGAATTGAGATTTTTGTACGACTCAATGAGCCATTTTAATTCAAGATGTCCATTATTCTTTATTAATTCAGCTTCTTTTTCCAGATTCTGTCCATAACAAAGTTGTCCTTTAAGTGGTGGATCTTCACTGATTCCCTTAATTGGTTTCGGTGTAAAACTATACTTTCCTGACGATAACCTCGGATGACCGAAGACCTTGAATGGCTTGTCGGTCCCACGTCCAACACTTACTACGGTTCCTTCAAATAAGCACAGTGAAGGATACAGGTAAATGGCTTTCATATCCTGCAGGTTAGGTGAAGGTCGCTCCGGTAACTGAAATCTGGATTTATGCGTATAATTATCACATTTTACTACAGTTAAACTGCATTGTGTTCCTTCCTTTAGCCAGCTTTCGCCATTCACCATGCTTGCATATTCACCGATCGTCATACCATATACAACTGGAACAGGATGCATGCCAACAAATGAAGTGAAAGAAGGCTCCAGAACTGGTCCATCAATATAATATCCGTTTGGATTTGGCCGGTCAAGGACGATAAGAGGAATATTGTTTTCTGAACATGCTTCCATTACATAAGTCAATGTGGAAATAAATGTATAGAATCTCGCACCTACATCCTGAATATCAAAGATCATTATATCAATATTCTCCATATCAGTTTTTGTTGGCTTTTTATGATTTCCATACAACGAAACGACATCGAGGCCGGTTTTCGGATCTTTCCCATTCTGTATTTCTTTGCCATCCGGCTGATCCCCCCTAAAACCATGTTCCGGGCCAAAGATTTTTATCACATTAATTTTCAGTGAAATTAATGAATCTACAAGGTGTGTTTTATTGATTAATGAAGTGTTATTGGCTATAATACCAATCTTTTTTGCTTTGAGTAAAGGCAGGTAGTTGCCGGTCATATACGCACCAGGTAGTATGCTTTCTTCTGAGGATAAATGCTTATTCAGATTTTGCTGTGTCTGGCAAAATCCTAAAATAGTTACTACTGTTAATAAGATAAGTGCTATATATTTGATAGACTGCATATTGTGTTTGGTGTTAATATTCTGAGCTACATGATTTTTAAAGCTGCTGCAATAATCGTACAATAATAAACGAAAAAGGTTTAAAAAGCTTGTTTTTGCTAAAATCTTTACTTTGTGGAAGACGCTAATATTATTTGGCCGATTTAGATCGGATAAAAAAGTATTTTTGCAGCCGAATGAATACAGAACAATTTATTGCCCGACGATTGATAAAAGGCGGCCCCGGAAGTTTCTCGGCCCCGGTGATTCGCATTGCCATTATCAGTGTTGCTCTGGGATTGGCGGTGATGATTGTTTCGGTGGCCATTGTTACGGGATTTCAGAAGCAGATACGTGATAAAATAGTTGGTTTTGGATCCCATATCCAGATTGCTAAATTTGACTCAAATAATTCATTTGAGTTTGAGCCGATAAGTAGAAACCAGGCTTTTATCAGTAAACTAAAAAATACGGAAGGAATAAAACACATACAGGTTTTTGCTACCAAAGCCGGGATTATCAAAACGTCGGAACAAATACAAGGTGTTGTATTTAAAGGCGTTGGAGCTGATTTTGACTGGTCCTATTTTAATGATAAGCTTGTTTCCGGGAACCCTTTTTCAACTAAAGACACTGCAACCGGTAACTCAGTAATTATTTCACAAAACCTTGCTGAACTCCTGAAAATCAAGGTTGGTGATCCTTTGCGCATGTATTTCATTATTGAGAATATGGCACGGGCGCGCAGATTCAATGTTTCAGGGATTTATAATACAGGACTCGGAGAGTTTGATCTTAAATTTATTTTTGGCGATATCAGGCAAATCCAGAAACTGAATGGCTGGAGCGCAGATTCAATATCAGGATTTGACGTTTATATCAATGATTTTAACCAGCTTGACAAAATGGGGAAAATCGTTTACAAAGAAGTCGGCTATGAGCTGAACGCCAAAACCATTCGCGATCTTTACCCTCAAATGTTCGACTGGCTTGATCTGCAGGATATGAATGTGATTATAATCCTGGTGCTTATGATCCTGGTTTCCGGAATGGCTATGATTTCTACTTTATTAATCCTGATCCTTGAACGAACCAGTATGATTGGTGTTCTGAAAGCCCTTGGAGCTCGTAACCTTAGTATTCGCAGGATATTCCTGTATAATGCAGCTTACATCATTGGGAAGGGTCTTTTGTACGGAAATATTGCAGGGATAAGTATTTGTCTGCTTCAAAAGTATTTTAGTATTGTGAGCCTTCCACAGGAATCGTATTTTATGTCGGTAGTGCCTATTAACCTTGATGTTATTCATATTTTAGCTCTTAATGCCGGTACTTTGGGTGCCTGCACTTTAATGCTTTTACTGCCTTCTTTTATTGTTGCCCGGATAAGTCCGGTAAAAGCAATCCGGTTCGATTAAGTCAATTTTACAAAATGATAAATCAACATGTTTTACCCTTGATCCCTAAAGGGAACATGTTGATTTATCATTTCTGTTTAGTCAAAAGTATGATATGTCTTACCGGAGTTTCATTATAATAATTTAGAATCAACGCAAAAAAAATCCTGCAGATAAGAACACCGCAGGATTTATCCAAGTATGTATCAGGTTTTTACAGAATAACCACCGAATTTTCGCTTCCCAGCGCGTTGGTTACGTATTTATCGGCTGCTTCATCGTTATGCCAGATTTTACCATCTGCCAGATAACGGAATTGTTGTTCACGACCACTTTCCATTTCTACTGACACCGAAAAAGTGCCATCTTTAGCTTTTTTCATGGGAGTGGAAGTTTCGTTCCAACTGTTGAAATCACCAACCAAAGCAACAGCTTCAGCGTCTGCTTTAAACTTGAATGTTACTTTGCTAACTGGTTTGGTCTTCAGTAATTGACGTTTCTCAATCATTTTTAATAATATTGGTTAAACATAGAATAAGCTTCGAAAAGCAATGCAAAAATAAAACATTTTTTAAAACAAATTTATTTTGTAGTGTAAATGTGTGATATTCAGTTTAGTGTATTAATTACAATTATTCAACAACTACTTTTCTTTCAGAGAGTTTATTGCATTTATAGGATAAGACAGGCTGCATTCATACAGGCTGCAAGCTAATTCCAAATTCGTATTTCTAAATCAAGACGCTAAAACTCCTTAAAGCATAAAATCAAAAATCAGAAATCGAAAATCAGAAATCACAATTTTATTTCCTTACTTCCCTCCATGCAATCCGCACTCTTTACTGTCAGGCATTTCCCACCACCAGCGGCCGGCACGAAGGTCTTCACCTTTTTCGATAGCACGGGTACAAGGCTGGCATCCGATGCTTGGGAATCCCTGGTCGTGAAGTTTATTATAAGGAATATCTTTTTCTTTAATAAAATCCCAAACCTGAGTCTCTGTCCATTCAAGAAGTGGATTTATTTTTATTAAACCATTGGCTGCATCCCATTCCACAATTTTAAGATCGGTCCGGGTAACGGACTGTTCACGACGTAAACCGGTTATCCAGGCATCTTTACCGTGCAATGCTCTGCGGAGTGGCACAATTTTGCGGACATGACAACACAATTTGCGATTTTCTATACTTTCGTAAAATAGGTTTATCCCTTTGGTATTAACCATTTCTTCAAGCTGGGTTGTGTCGGGAGAATACGATTTTATTGCAATTCCATATCTGTTAATTGTTCTGTGAAGCAAATCATACGTTTCAGGGAAAACCCGACCGGTATCAAGCGTGATTATGTTCGCCGACTTATCAATTTTCGAAAGCATATAAGTAATCACCTGGTCCTCAGCTCCCAGGCTGGTAGCGAAAGTAATTTTGCTGCCAAATAATTCAAGAGCTTTTGACAGTATTTCCGGTGCTGAAAGTTTAGCCCATTGCTCATTCAGCAAGTCAATATTTTGTGTTGGATTCATAGTTGTTGTTATAATTGTATTTCACTAAGCTTAAATGATCGGTCGGAAACCACACCTTTTTCTGATTGCTTAACCGTACAACATTCGTTTGCGGCATCATGTTCGAAAAAGAGAATGTATTTTTTGTTAACAGCTTCATTAAGAAATTCTTCCTTTTCCTGAAGTGAAACCAGAGGCTCAATATCCACTGACGGGACAAAAGGAATTGGGATATTGGTTTGCGTTGGAATGAAATCACCCATGTAAACAACAGTGTGATTGTCAGTATGAATATATGGGATTATTTGTCCGCGGGTATGACCATTGTAAATTTTCAACGTGATTTGTTCGAAAGGTTGATTTCCTTCTTCTAGCAAATTTAATCTGCCACTTTCCTGCAATGGTAGGAGGTTGTCTGTAAAATAAGCGGCTCCTTCACGTTTGTTCGGATTCATGGCCCAATCCCAATGAGTTTTTGACACCCAATATTGCGCATTCTTGAAAACACATTCCGACAGTCCTTTTTCATTATAACGGGTAGCAGCGCCAACATGGTCATCATGCAAATGGGTAAACAGAACATCCGTAATATCATCGGCACTAAATCCTTGTTCATCAAGCGAATTCAGAATGTTTATCCCCGGCTCACGGTAACGTACAGCATAGTACTTTTCGTTTCGTTTATCGCCAAGACCGGCATCAATCAGGATTTTTCTTTTATAATGAATAATTAAAAGACAACGGGTGGTGATATTAATCATGTTGAGATCATCAGCTTTATGAAATCGCGACCATATAGATTTAGGTACAACTCCGAAAGCTACGCCACCATCCATTTTCCAGTTGTCAGCAATAAGGGGGAAAAGCTTCATGTTCAAATTCATTGTAGAAGCTACAAAGGTAATGTTTTTGAATCTTATGAAAGAAACCGATCAAAGTCTTCATTCGTGCAATGTTTTTTTAAGCCTGTTCATAACCTGATGGCATTTTCTTTCAATACTATAAACTCGTACAACTTTCTGTTTTACCTTCGCAAAATATAACATCAAAGTGTTTTTTTATGACAAATAACCGGGTTCATTTTATAGCAATAGGAGGGAGTGCCATGCACAATCTTGCTATAGCACTGCATCTGAAAGGCTACAGTGTTACAGGATCGGATGATGAAATATTTGATCCTGCCCGTGCACGGCTCGGTTCTTATGGCTTATTGCCTGCGCAATTCGGGTGGTTTCCTGAAAAGCTTGATCCTAGTATTGATTCAATTATTCTGGGCATGCATGCCCGTGGCGATAATCCTGAACTGGCAAAAGCTAAGGAACTTGGATTAAAAATTTATTCGTATCCGGAATTCCTTTACGAACAAAGTAAAGATAAACTCCGTGTTGTAATTGGCGGTAGTCATGGAAAAACATCAATTACAGCGATGATTCTTCATGTTTTACATCAATGCAATGTGGATACCGATTATATGGTAGGCGCAAAACTCGAAGGATTTGATGTTATGGTCAGGTTGACAGAGGCGGCTAAGGTTATGGTTTTTGAGGGAGATGAATACCTGACATCCGCACTCGATCTTCGTCCAAAGTTTCACTTGTATAAACCTGATATTGCTTTGGTTAGCGGAATAGCCTGGGATCATATGAATGTATTTCCGACATTCGGAAACTACATTGAGCAGTTTCGTATTTTTATGAATATGGTGCATGATTCGGGTTCATTGATCTACTGTAAGGAAGATCCGGAAGTTCTGAACGCAGTAGATTCTGTACCTGGAAAGATGAAAAAGCTGCCTTATGGCGTTCCCGTGCACAGTGTTTCAAATGGTAAAACCACACTTTCAACATCAGAAGGTGAAATTCCGTTGATGATTTTCGGGCAACATAACCTGATGAATCTCGAAGGCGCCAGGCTGGTTTGTAATGAGTTAAATATTAGTAATTCAGATTTTTACAAGGCAATTTCTACATTTAAAGGAGCTTCGAATCGACTGGAGCTAATCGCTGAAAAGCCCGGATTTAATGCATACCGCGATTTTGCTCATGCGCCTTCAAAATTAAAAGCTACCATCCAGGCAGTAAAAGAACAGTTCCCCAACCGAAGACTTGTTGCCTGTTTTGAATTACACACTTTTAGCAGCCTGAACAAGGATTTCCTGAATCAATATGCGTACAGTATGGAGAAAGCGGACGAGGCTATTGTATATTTTTCGTCGCATGCTTTGGAATTGAAAAAACTTCCGATGCTTTTACCTGAAGATATTAAACAATCCTTTCAAAAAGAAGGCCTTCTCGTTTTTTCAGATACAAAACAATTCCAGAAATTTCTTCGGAATGAAAAATGGGCGAATTCGAACCTGCTTTTAATGAGTTCAGGGAATTATGATGGATTGCAGGTGAAAGAATTTGCGGAGGAATTGGGGGAATAGAAAATAGGGAATAGAAAATAGTCTCATACACCCGAATGGCTCAACCTTCTCAAGTCCTCACCAAAAACACAAGAATACCTACTCACTTCTCTTCAAGGAGAAAGTGCCCAAAGGGTGGATGAGGTGGAGATTTTAGGCGGGGCTAACCAGAAACCAGGAAATTTGGGAATAGGGTCCCGATCCATATTTTGTTTACATAAGCCCAAGGTTAATGTTACAATGCTGAATTTACAATTCGCTATATTTGCCGCTCTTTAAATTTCTTTATGCCCGAAATTCTTAGTCAGCTCTATTCCAATATTCTTGATACATCGTGGCTCGAAGTGCTTGCCGTAATTTTTGGCATTCTGAGTGTATGGTTTGCCAGGAAGGAAAATATCTGGGTTTATCCAACAGGAATTGTGAATGTACTCATATATGTTTACCTCTGTTTTTTTGCTGGCTTATATGGTGATATGGCCATCAACGTTTTTTATTTTTTCATGAGTGTTTTTGGTTGGTACAACTGGTCAAGGCGCGTTGATAATAAGAACCATTTACCTATAAGCACATTGAGTGTAAAACAATGGCTTTTTTATATCCTGCTTATTGTGGTTGCATTCGGGATTATTTATTACGTTCTGTCGGATTTTACCGATAGCACAGTTCCTCTTTTCGATTCATTTACAACCTCTTTGTTTATTGCAGGGATGTGGCTGATGGCGATCAAGAAGATTGAAAACTGGCTTTTATGGATACTCGGCGATGTATTGGTAATTCCAATGTTTGCAATTAAAGGACTGGCATTTACCAGCGTCCAATACATTGTCTTTCTTGTTTTGGCAATCATGGCATATATCGAATGGCGTAAGCGGATAAAATTAAAAGAGATTTTATGATACGCATTTCGGTTACAGGCCCTGAATCAACAGGTAAATCCTGGATAGCCAGGCAATTGGCTGATCATTACCAAACTGAATGGGTACCTGAATATGCCCGCAAATACCTCGAAGATATTGACAGGCCTTATACGTACGATGATATTTTATTGATCTCTCAAAAACAGTTTGAAGAGGAAAATTCAGCTCATGGAAATACGGAATTGCTTTTTTGTGATACCGATTTTTGTGTTACAAGTATCTGGTGTAATGTTAAATACGGTAAATGCCACGAATGGATTACGGATCATCTTAATCGAAAAAACTACGGGCTTTATCTTCTTTGTGATATTGATCTTCCCTGGCAGTATGATCCTTTGCGTGAACATCCGGAAATGCGCTCCGAACTTTTCGGAATGTACAGGGATTTATTGTTGGAGAAATGTTTTAATTACAAGGTTGTAAAAGGAACAGGCGAGGAAAGATTGCAAAATGCGATTGCTTTCGTGGATGAATATTTGAAATCGATTAAGCAGGAAAAAATTAATAACCAGATGGATGTCATCTTTTAATCCTTACTGCGTAATCCGGTTATGATTTTCAAAGCCATTGGATTCTCAATTTTATAAGGATTGTTATGGCAGGAATTTCTACTTTTGATACACTTTTAACTTTTGCTGTTTGAAAAACATACCTAAAATCCTGTTTCTGGCGCGTTGGTATCCTGACCGGTACGACCCGATGATGGGGCTGTTTATCAAGCGGCACGCCGAAGTAGCGGCAGGATTTGCTGATGTTGCGGTATTGTATCTGCGTGTGGCACCTGGTAAGCCGATTGGTACCGAGATTGATCATCAACTTGAAAATGGAGTTGTTACAACCCTAGTTTATTATGGAACCAAAAGCATTTTGCCTTCATTTATAATTAAGCGGATTACAGGATTTTTATTTGCTATCGCTTTCATAAAAGGCTACAGGTTTTTACTCGATTCATGGGGCAAACCCGATATTATTCATGTTAATATTTTAACCCGGCTAGGGCTTATGGCTCTTTGCCTGCGAAAGTTTCAAGGGATAAAGTATGTAATAACTGAGCATTGGTCGAGGTATTTGCCAGTAACAGGAACTTATAAAGGATTTCTTCGGAAGTATATAACCAAAGTTGTTGTGGGGAATGCCGAGGCTGTAAGCACGGTTTCCGAAAACCTTGCAAAAGCCATGCAAAGCCATGGATTAGCTAACAAACATTTCATGGTTTTACCCAACGTGGTAGATACCCAGGATTATAGTCCGGTATGGACTGAATCAAAAAACACGAAGAAACGTTTTCTCCATATTTCCTGTTTTGAGGATCGTTCTAAAAATATCAGCGGATTATTAAGAGCCATCAGCAAGCTGGCAAAACTCAGGGATGATTTTGAGTGCATTCTGGTAGGAGAGGGGATTGACCTGGAGAAAATGAAATCCCTTTCTGCTGAACTTGGATTAAGTGAATCTCAGGTCAGGTTTACCGGCTTACTTGAAGGTGCAAAGGTGGTGGAAGCGTATCAAAGTGCAGATTTTATGGTGATGTTCAGTAACTATGAAAATATGCCAGTTGTAATAAGTGAGACCCTTTCGTGTGGTTTGCCGGTTGTGGCTACTTCCGTCGGGGGAATTCCGGAATATATCAACCATACGAATGGAAAGCTTGTTGCTGCTCATGATGAAGTTGCTTTGCTGGAAGCAATTATTTTCATGCTTGATCATTCTTCGGATTTCGATAAGCAAAGAATAAGACAAAATGCAGTAGATATTTTCAGTAAGCAGGCTGTTTCACAAAAGTTGAAGGACCTCTACGGTTTTGTAAAATAATGATAATGAAATAGTCTCACTCCATGAACTTCGGAATTCTCTCTAACGGCAATACTTTTCAACAATGGCAGTTTGAATCCATAAAACTTCTGATTGAAGCAGGGCACAATTGCACTTTACTGATTGTAAATGACAACCTGGTTGAAAATCAGCGTTTCTTTGACAGGTGGATTCACTATCCGTATTCCAAAATGTTGTGTCGTTTGTGGTTCAGATATTTTTTAAAGCCTGATGCTAAAAAACGCGTTAATTTCAATGACTTTTACAGTAATATCCCCGAAATAAAATGTTTAACCAGGCAAAAAGGATATGCTGAGTATTTTTTTAAAATTGATGTGGACATCATAAAATCGTATAACCTTGATTTTATGCTCAGGTTTGGCTTCGATATAATTAAAGGGGATATACTGGATGCGGCGAAATATGGCGTGTGGTCGTATCATCACGACGATGACCGTAAGTATCGCGGAGTGCCGACAGGTTTTTGGGAAATTTTGTTTGGTGATCCGGTTAACGCGGCAATCCTTCAAAGGCTTACTGATAAATTAGATAGCGGAATTATTTTACACAAAGCCTACTTTGCTACCATTAACCACTCGTGGGAGGCAAATCTCAATAACCTGCTTCAATGTTCAACTGAATGGCCTTTACAGGTTTGCCGGAAAATTGAGAATGGCAACACTGAATTTCTTTCGGTATCAAATTCGCCCGAATCAGCTATTTACAAAACTCCGGGTAACTTTAAGATGATTCGTTTTTTGCTGAAAGTTGCAATTAACAAACTAAAGTTTCATTACCGTGATCTGTTTCTGTCCGAGAAATGGAATGTAGGAATTATATCATTACCTGCTGAAGAACTTGTTATACCGGGAAACCATACAATTCCTGAACCTCTCTGGCTAACTATCAATAACGAAAAATCGGTATTTCATGCTGATCCGTTTGGATTTGTAGAGGGTGGTTCCTATCACATTATTTGCGAAGAATATGACTATAAAAGTCCCAAAGGAATACTTACATCTTACCAGGTCGACAGGCTAACAAATCAGATTCTAAAAAAATCGATAGCTCTTGAGAAATCTTATCATCTGGCATATCCTTATCTTTTTGAGTATGCAAATGTCCGGTATTGCATTCCTGAGAATTCAGAAGGAAGTAGTGTAGATTTATACCGCTACGAGATTTCGGAAGGGAAATTGGTTTTTGATCAAACGTTGATCGAAAACCTGAAAGCAGTTGATACTTCAATCTTTTTCCACGAAGGAACTTGGTGGTTGTTTTTTACAGATAAAACGGCAACAAATGAGCGTTTGAATATCTGGTATTCTGAAAATCTGAGAGGCCCCTATAAATCTCATGCCAATAATCCGGTAAAAGTCGATATCCGATCCTCCAGACCAGCAGGAAATCCTTTTATACTTGATGGAAAGCTTCTGCGTCCCGCACAGGATTGTTCCATACGATCAGGGCGAAGGATTACTATCAACCAGGTGCTTACACTCACACCAAATGATTATATTGAAACAGAATATGCCACTTTAAACCCCGCACTTACTTCGAAATTCCGCGATGGAATGCATACTTTTTGCGTAACAGAAGGAACGATAATTGTTGATGGAAAACGCGAATGCTTTATCTGGCAGGCTTTTACGCGAAAGCTTTCGTTTAAATTTAAAAAATTATTTAAAATCAAAAAATGATGAAAATTAAGCTAATTATACTTCTGTTTTCGTTTAGTTTCATTTGGTATGCAAATGTAACCGCTCAGAAAATTATAAATGATACTGCTCAAACCAGGATGTATCACGATGTTTTTGTACTTGCGTCCGATTCACTCAAAGGCCGTGAAGCCGGCACAGCCGGTGAGCGAATGGCTTCGGATTATATTTCAAAACAGATGATTCAGGCTGGATTGCTGCCTAAAGGGGAACACGAAGGATCGTATCTGAGTGAATTCAGGATGAATTATCCCGTTATTTATAAAAAGGCAATGCTTAGGGTTGATAATATTGATTTTAAGCATATTGAAGAATTTGGTGCTACAGATTTGTCATCGCCAGGCAATGTTACTGCACCATTAATCAATATCGGCAAAGGGATTTCTATTGCCCCTGATAAAATACAAGGGGAAAACGGGCAATCTGACGTTAGTGGTAAAATTGTACTTCTGGATATCTCCGGAACAAAGAATGATGATAACATTTCATTACTTGAGGACATTATTTCCAGGGTTACATTAGTTGTTCAGCAAGGCGCGGTTGGTGTTATTCTTCATAACAGCTCGCGTAAAACAAGTGAGGACGTATTATTCGGTTCACCTTTTACTGAATCACTGAATGTACCTGTTGTTTATATAGCGCGCCTGCCATTCAACAAAATAAGCAGGATTAAGACTGGTACTTGCTCATTGTCAGTCGAAGTAGACCGGACAGTATCAAAACCATCAAATGTCGTAGGCTGGATTGATAATAAATCCGCCAAAACGGTTGTGATTGGCGCTCATTACGATCATGTAGGAATTACTAAAAGCAGGACTGGTGCTGATAAATCGCTACAGATTCATAATGGCGCCGATGATAATGCCAGCGGAACTACAGCCTTACTCGAACTGGCCCGTTGGGCAGTGAAAAATGGAAGCCTGAAGTATAATTATATTTTTGCGGCATTTAGCGCCGAAGAAAAAGGACTGTTTGGCTCAAAAGCATTCTGCAGTCATCCATGGGTGAACAATACCAATATTGTTTATATGCTGAATATGGATATGGTTGGCCGGCTTGGTTACCAGGGCGACACGATTAGTGCGCTTGGTGTGGCTTCATCAGTTGTTTGGGACCAGATTCTGGACTCCGTTAAACATCCTGACTTTTCAATCAGGAAAATAAACGGAGCTCCTGCATATTCAGATCATGCCCCGTTTCTTAAAAAAGGAATTCCGGTAATATATTTTACAACCGGGCTTCATCCTCAATATCATACGCCACAGGATGATATTGAGTTAATCAACTTTAACGGGATGTTGGAACTTGAGTCCTATTTGATTGATTTTATCCTGACGGCAGAATCTTATCCAGATATTCCATTTCAAAAAGTTCACATTATGCAAAATGTAAAAGCGTATATACAAACTTTCAAATGATAAATCGAAAAGACTTCGCAATAAAACCTGAGGATTTGACTAATTTTGGCAGTGCTTTGGCCGATCTCCTCATGGAAGCAGGAATTAGAACAACGGATGCACTTTTCGGAAACGGAATTTTTCAGACTTTTATCAACATAAAAGCGCAAGATACTAAATCATGTTTCAGTAATTCTATGTGCAATTGAAAGCGCTGTTGAAGGCATCAGGTGGTATAAACTTGTGAAGGAAGAAAACTGATTTAAAACATTTTTTTGCGATGATCAACAAGTAATAGTTTAGTTCTCTGTAATAAAACTATCGCGTACTATTGGGAATTATCATGGAGAAGTTGATATTTTATTAGTAATTTAGCCAATCAAAATCAAAACCGGTCGTACTCAAATGCTTCTACGAAAAGAAATTAGACTTTTATTTCTGCTGATGTTTTTGGCATTCTCTGGTATTGCCGGTAATGTGTCAAATGGTATCTGTGGTAATGATACTGTTATTGCTGGAATATCTCAGGATGAAACTATCCTGTTTAATATGATAAACGATATGCGCCGGCAGAACAAACTTCCCTCTATTCCTTTGTCAAATGATTTATGCAAAGTTTCTCAGATACATATTGCTGATCTCATTAAATGGAAACCGCAGGAAAAAGGATGTAGTCTTCACAGCTGGAGCGGTTCAGGCAAATGGACATCGTGTTGTAACACAAAGGATGTTTTCGGTATTCAGTGTATGAAATCAAAACCCAGGGAAATTACCGCTTACCCGGGCGATGGATATGAATTAATTTATTGGGGCGAAGATAACGCAACTCCCGCTGAAGCAGCAGCCTTATGGAAAGAAGTAGGTGCCTCTTCGGATATGATTCTGAGCAAAGGTAAATGGAGCGCATATCAGTGGAAAGCTATTGGTGTAGGAATAATGTCCGGTTATGCAGTACTTTGGCTGGGCGACGCTAAAGATAAAAATGATCAGGGTAAAACTATAGAGAAAGTAGCTGCTGTTCAGCAACCCATTGCAAAAGTTGAAAAAGTAACTACACCGGAAAAAGATAATGTGAAAACTAAACCATCTGAAAAACTGAAGGAAGTTACAGCTAATGAAAAAGTTATTCAGCCTGTAACCGGCGAAACAGCTACCATGTACTTTCTGATTGTAAGCAGTGTTAAAACAGCCGAAGGCGCTGAAACAGAGCTTAAAAAAGTCAAATCGAAAGGCTATCCCGATGCGATAATTATTAAAGGGGAATCTGTGTATCGCATTTCTATTGCTTCATATAATTCAGTTCAGAAAGCAGCGAATAAGAAAAATCAACTCAAAGATGCTTTCCCTGGAATCTGGGTATTAAAAAAATAAATTAAATATGCTGCAGGATTCACTGGAGTAAGCTTTTAATTAACCGGAATCTTTCCGGTTTTTTTATTATGACAGGCTAAATGGATTTGTCTGCATTAGCTTTTTCTGGTTTAAAATAAATATCCAACCACTAATTCTAACATCCGACATCCTTTTACCTGTGCAAAACTCATTAATAACTTCTGCATGAAAGCTTACAATCCTTTTTAGGATTAAATTATATTTGCTGCCGCATTATGGACACAACTGGAAATTATAACGAGGAAAGTATCCGGTCGCTTGACTGGAAGGAACATATCAGGCTTCGTCCCGGTATGTATATTGGTAAATTAGGCGATGGTTCTTCTCACGATGATGGTATTTATGTGCTGATCAAAGAAGTCATTGATAACTGTATCGATGAATTCACCATGGGGCATGGCCGCAATGTTGAAGTAACCATCAAGGAACACCTGGTCACAATACGCGATTATGGCCGGGGAATACCGCTTGGCAAGCTGGTTGAATGCGTTTCGCAGATAAATACCGGTGCAAAATACGATTCAAAAGTATTTAAAAAGGCTGTCGGGCTCAACGGTGTTGGTACCAAGGCTGTAAACGCGCTCTCCAGTTTCTTTACTGCCCAGGCCATACGCGAAGGGCGCTCTAATATAGTTGTATTCAGGCAAGGCGAATTAATCAGTGAATCGGGCGAGCAGCCTACTGATCTCAGGAATGGAACGCTTATCACCTTTGTTCCCGATGCCCAGTTGTTTGGCAATTATCATTTTCTGAAGGAATATATCGAACAGATGTTGTGGAACTATTGTTTCCTCAACAACGGTTTAACCATAATTTTCAATGGTCAGCGCTTCCTGGCAAAGAATGGCTTGCTTGATATGCTTGAAAAGACGAATAACGGGAGTCCTGTTAATTATCCTATTATTCATATCAAGGATGAAGATTTTGAATGTGCTTTTACTCATAGTGCCAAACAATATGGAGAAGAATATTATTCATTTGTAAACGGACAACATACAACTCAGGGCGGTACTCACCTGGCTGCATTCCGTGACGCGCTAGTAAAAACAATCCGCGAATTTTTTGGTAAGGACTTTGAATACAGTGACATCCGTTCATCCATCATTGCGGCCGTGAGTATCAAGGTTAGTGAGCCATTATTCGAATCACAAACCAAGACCAAACTTGGTTCGCAGCATATCGAGCCGGGTGGCGTTACTATTAACAAGTTTATTACCGATATTCTGAAAAAAAAGCTGGATAATTACCTGCACATGAATTCAGATACGGCTGAAGCTCTTTACCGCAAGATTCTTCAGTCGGAAAAAGAGCGTAAGGAGATGGCAAATATTAAAAAGCTTGCCAAAGAAAGTGTTAAAAAAGTCAGCCTACACAATAAAAAACTCCGCGATTGCCGTGTTCATTACAACAGCAACGATACCCGCCGACTCGAAACTACACTGTTTATTACCGAAGGAGATTCAGCAAGCGGTTCCATAACCAAATCGCGAGATGTAAATACACAAGCCGTATTCAGTTTAAGAGGGAAACCATTGAATTGTTACGGGAAAAGTAAAAAAGTAGTTTACGAAAACGAAGAATTCAACTTGCTGCAATCCGCTCTAAATATAGAAGATGACCTCGAAAACCTGCGATACAACAACATTGTAATGGCTACCGACGCCGATGTGGATGGAATGCATATCCGGATGCTGCTGCTCACATTCTTCCTGCAGTTTTTTCCCGACCTGGTGAAGTCAGGCCATGTCTATATTCTTCAGACACCGCTTTTCAGAGTACGTAACAAGAAAAAAACCATCTATTGTTACTCTGAAAAGGAACGCCAGGATGCTTTAACCGAATTGGGGCCAAGTCCTGAAATTACACGTTTTAAAGGTTTGGGCGAGATATCTCCGGATGAATTCAGCCATTTTATAGATTCCTCTATGCGGCTTGATCCGGTTATTCTGAAACACCTTTCGGAGATTGATGCAATTCTTACATTTTACATGGGGAGTAATACGCCTGAACGCCAGCTGTTTATTATCGATAACCTGCGCAATGACAGCGAAATAGAGGAGAAGATTCTGGAAGAGGTAGCGTAATTTTAATTTTACTCATAGTATTCCCGATTTGTTGAAGTGTATTTTGATCAGTAAAACTCCATAAAACCCTTCCCTATATCCTCAATAATGTCGCCTGCAACCAAGGCTTCATGCCCATTATTTTCGGCAGCCAGGTCGCCTGCCAGTCCGTGAAGGTAAACTCCAAGAATACACGCTTCAGTTGGATTATACCCCTGAGTTAACAAACCTGTAAGTATGCCGGTAAGTACGTCGCCGCTTCCTCCTGTCGCCATTCCAGGGTTTCCGGTAGGATTAAAATAGCAATTTCCCAAGGGGGAGCAAACTACGGTGTACGCTCCTTTGAGTACAATATTCAAACTGTATTTAATGCAAAAAGCCCGCAATATTTCGAGCCGGTCAAAACTATTGGACATTTTTCCAGCCAATCTTGCAAACTCTCCGGGATGAGGAGTCAACACGGTGCCTTTAGGTAAAAATGCCAGCCAGGTTGGATTATCCGAAAGTATATTTAAAGCATCGGCATCGAGTAATAAAGGAACCTTTGCTTCCTGGATCAAATGTTTCAGCATATTGGCCGTGTTTTTACCGGTTCCCATTCCTGGACCGGCGGAAATTGATGAAAATGCACCCAAATGAGGAAGTTGCGTACATTCGTTCTCCTCTTCGTCAACCGAAACCATTACTTCTGGAGCGGCAGTCTGAATTATGGTATAACCGCAGGCTGGCAAATGTACGGTAACCAGCCCGGTGCCTGAACGCAGACAAGCTTTTCCCATCAGTACAGTTGCTCCGATTTTACCTTTGCTTCCGCCAATTAGTAAGCTATGTCCAAAAGTTCCTTTGTGCGAAAACCTGGATCGTGGTTTCAGAATTCCTTTTACATCCGCAAATTCAACCAGGTAAATGCGGCAAGGCTCGCCATTGATAAAATCAGGGTGTAATCCGATTGGTAAAACCTGCCAATTACCGGTATAGAATTCATTTTCAGGAAACAGGAAAGCTAGTTTTGGGAATTGGAAACTGAGAGTATAATCGGCTTTTAAAATAGTATCTTTAACAGGATCAAAAGGCTTATCGGCATACAAACCTGATGGGATATCAATGGAAACGGTAACACATGTGCTGTTATTGATCAGTTTAACCAATTCTTTATAAATGCCTTCTAATGGTTTTGATAAACCGGAACCGAATAAAGCATCGATTAAAATTGAATTTTCAGTGAGCTGGTTTAGTTCGAAAGATTCAAATAAATGCGGTTCCAAACCACATTCTCTCAGACGTTGAAGATTTACAGAGAAATCCTCAGATTTTTTAACAGATTCGTCCGGTATAAAAGTTGAAACCTGAACTTTTTTTTCAATGAGCATCCTTGCAATTGCCAGTCCGTCGCCGCCATTATTCCCGGGACCGCAGAAAACAAGAACATGCTTATTGCTTAAATCCTGGAACGAATTCATCCATTCAAAACAAGCCATAGCAGCTCTTTCCATCAGGTTAATAGATGAAACCGGTTCATTCTGAATTGTATATGTGTCAGCTTTCCTGACCTGGTCGGGTGAAAATATTTTAATCATAGGGATCGAATTCTTTCCAAAGTTACGAATGAAAAACGAGGAAAGGAAAAGGAAATTAGAAAATGGGAATTAGAAAATAGTAGGAAACTCTGAAACCCTGAAACAATCTCTTCAATAAAACAAGGCATGATACCCGCTGAACATTAACTTCATTCGTTGTACCTTTGCAGCTGCTACTGATAAAATTAAGTCAATAGTTAATCGTACCTCGTAAATCGTACCTCGTAAATCGTACCTCGTAAATCGTACCTCGTAAATCGTACCTCGTAAATCGTACCTCGTAAATCGTACCTCGTAAATCGTACCTCGTAAATCGTAC
>CAIRMR010000090.1 GCA_903879715.1 uncultured Bacteroidales bacterium | reverse complement strand
TTTACTACATAAATTTAATATTTAAATGTAAACTATCAAATTAACAATTAGAATTTTATTCAACTTAACTGTAACAATATTGAATACTAAGTATTACATTTGTAGCTCTGTTTACATAAATCAAGTTTACAAATGAAAGACAGGATAACTCTACTTATCAAAGCAAAGAATCTGACAGCTGCCCAATTTGCAGATGAGATTGGTGTGCAGAAATCAAGCATATCGCATATTCTTTCCGGCCGGAATAATGCCAGCCTCGATTTTATCCAAAAGATCCTTATAACCTATCCCGAAGTGAATATGGACTGGCTTATGTTTGGAAAAGGTCCAATATTTAAACAGATAGAAACTTCTCTCAAATCCAGTAATGACGAAAGTTTGAACGCTGTTCCGACCGTGGATTTAACGAGCGTGGATCTGTTTTCCGGACTGATGCCGGCCAAGGGTGCTGATTTTCGCAAGGAAAACGACTTAAGCGATGAGGAAAAATCAGATGAAAATACGCAGCAGGAAATAAAAGAAAATGAAATCTCAGCTTCTTTATTTAAAAACAAAGAGCAGGTTCCATCAGAATTTCAGGTGAGCAAAAAGGAAAATGTATTAGTCAGTTCCAGGCACAGAGAAGCCGATACGAAGACAATAATGAAAATCGTAGAATTTTATTCGGACAATACTTTCAGGGAATTCTTCCCTGAATAATTACGGTCTGTCGAAATGTGAAAAGAAGAAATTGGATTCGATGAGGGCATTTTCATCACTGTCGGAGCCATGAACAGCATTACGTTCGATTGAAGTAGCAAAAAGCTTACGAACAGTTCCATCAGCAGCTTCCGAAGGATTGGTTGAACCGATAAGTTTGCGGAAGTCTTCAACAGCATTTTCCTTTTCCAGAACAGCAGCAACAATAGGACCGGATGACATAAAAGCTACCAGTCCGTTAAAGAAAGGTCTTGCGCTATGTACGGCATAAAAAGCTTCAGCATCTTCCTTATGCAAATGCGTAAGTCTTAACGCTTTGATTTTGAATCCGTTCTCAATAAATTTTTGTAGAATCAGACCTGTATAACCTGCTTCAAACGCATCAGGTTTGATCATTGTAAATGTTGTAGTTCCAGACATATTGCTTTAAAATTGTATTCGCTACAAATATAAGTTAATATTTATTAACGAGATCAACTTAAAGGTTAAAATGGTAAATTTGCAAAAAATTAAACATACCTAATATACACATCTTGGGCATTTCTGAATCTTCCATTTCCTACCTGATAAAACTCCTCGAAGAAAAGTCGGATGTACTTATCACCACGCATTATAATCCAGACGGAGATGCAATAGGATCCTCACTGGCATTGTATCATTTTCTTTGTACCCAAGGCATTAAATCAAAAGTATTGATTCCAAATGAGCTTCCTTCATTTTTGCAATGGATGCCAGGAGTAAACGATGCGGCCATTTATGTGGAAAACCCCGAGGTTGGTAATGATCTGATTGCTTCGGCAGATCTGATCTTTTGTATGGATTACAACGGACTGGGAAGGGTTAAGCTTTTCACGGATCAGCTCAAGGCGGCAAATGCAACGCGGGTTCTTATTGATCATCATATTCAGCCTGAGAATGAATTTGATCTCACATTCTCAGAAGTTAGTGTTTCATCTACTTCAGAACTTTTGTACCAGATCATAAGTGAAGCCGGACTTATTACAACACTTACGAAAGAAATGGCCGAATGTTTCTTCGTTGGAATTATGACCGATACGGGCTCGTTCAGTTTCGCCTGTAATCGGCCGGAAACCTTTGTAATTGCATCTGATTTAATCAGGACCGGGATGGATGTTGAAAGAGTTCATCGTATGGTTTACGATACGTATTCTGAAAGCCGGATGCGGTTATTAGGTCATTGCCTGGGTTCGAATATGAAAGTATTGCCGGAATTTGCAACTGCTTTTATCTGGCTGACCATGGATGATCTTGACAAATATGAATACCAGCAGGGTGATACGGAAGGCGTGGTAAATTATGCCCTGAGTATACAAAATGTGGCTGTAGCAGCTTTATTTACTGAACGTGGTGACAGGGTTAGGGTATCATTACGAAGCAAAGGTGCGTTTTCAGTGAATGAATTTGCGCGGGCACATTTTAATGGAGGTGGCCATCGCAATGCTGCCGGTGGCGATATTTTTATGAGTATGCCTGAAACACTGGCATGGTTCGAGTCGCTGTTACCTTCTTACAGTGCCGAAATTCATAAATCACTTGCCAACTATAAATAAGATTGAAGTATGATATATAGATTTCATCTTATCCTTTTTTTTATAGTTATTCTGGGTTTTCAATCCTGTAGCTATAAAAAGGATGATGGTGAAACAAAAAGACTAAACCAGGATCAGGTTACTGAAAAATTACTTAAGGCTAATAAAGCTGCGATTGAATTTGAAAATAAACAGATTGATAAATTGATTGACAGTTCAGGATGGAATATGCAGGTGACAGCTACCGGACTTCGGTATGTGATCATTGAAAATGGAAATGGAGCAAAAGCAGAAACCGGGAAATTAGCAAGGTTAGAGTATGAAACAAAATTGATAACTGGCGAAATTGTATATAGTTCAGTACAAAAAGGGCCAAAAGAATTCAGGATAGGAAGTGGTGGTGTGGAAAGTGGTCTTGAAGAGGGAATTCTCCTTCTTCGGGCTGGAGATAAAGCAAGGTTTGTAATTCCCTCCTTCCTTGCGCATGGATTATCCGGAGATCAGGATAAGATACCGCCTAAGGCTACACTTATCTATACCGTAAAACTGATTGATTTAAAATAAATTAACCATAATTAAATTTAACTGAAACACTAAAAAGAAGATGAAAATCAGAACAATTATTACGTTGGGAGCTTTAATTGCAACAATAGCAATTACCTCATGCTCAAAATACCCTGGATTCAAAAAATCAGAAAGTGGTATTTTTTACAAATACTATGTGGAAAGCAAGGATACCACAAAAGCAAAAGAAGAAAGTATTCTTACGATGAACATTAAATGGCGCTTAGTAATCAATAAAAAAGATTCGGTATTAAATATAACGCCAAATCCTTTTGAAATCAAGCTCATGAAATCAGAATTCAAAGGGGATATTTATGAAGCCTTAGGAATGCTCCATAAAGGTGACAGTGCTACCTTTATCATCAATGCCAAAGATTTTTTTCTCAAAACCGCCAAGTATCCTCAATTGCCTCCGGGAATTGACAGCACAACAATGATTTATTTTGATGTAATGCTTCGGAACGTCGAAACTTTGGAGCAACGTCAAAAAGCTGAAATGGCTAAAGCTGAAAAGTTTAAAAACGAAGAACCTATAAAAATAAAGGCTTATCTGAAAAAAAATAATGTTACAGTAGCACCGACAGCTTCTGGTATTTATATAATTGCGCAAAATCCTGGTGCCGGTCGCGGTATTGTTAAAACTGATTTTATAAAGATTAATCTTACGGTTTCTTCTATTGAAGGCAAGAAAATATTTTCAACACTTGATCAAAACCAGCCTATCAGTTTTGAATATGGTAAGCCTTTTGATACCAAAGGATTAGATGAAGCGATCTCAACAATGAAGAAAGGAAGCAAAGCTACTGTTGTTGTTCCTTCTGTAATGGGCTTTGGCGAACAAAGTAAAAAAGATGGTCAGGGTCAGGATATCCTTACTCCATACTCGCCTTTAGTTTATGAAATCGAAGTACTCGATCTTAAAACTAAAGCTGAAAATGACAAAGAAGTTAAGGTTGCCGAAGCTAAAGCGAAGAAAGATGCTGCTATAGCCGAAGCTAAAGCGAAGATAGATGCGGCTAATGAACCTGCACTTATTCAGCAATACATTAAGGATAATAAAATAACTGCGAAACCTACCGCCAGCGGACTTTACTATATTGAAAAAGCAGCAGGAAAAGGGCCTAAAGCAAAGGCTGGAAATAAGGTTAAAGTTCATTATACAGGTAAACTGCTGAATGGCAAGGTATTCGATTCATCTTTAACCAGGAAACCTGTTGCTCCTTTTGAGTTTACTATCGGCCAGCAACAGGTTATTCCAGGTTGGGACGAAGCAATTGCTATGATGAGCGCCGGTGGAAAAGCTACAATCCTGGTACCTTCGAAATTGGGTTATGGTGCACAAGCAGGAAACGATATTCCGGCATATTCACCATTGGTTTTTGAAGTAGAACTGGTAAGTATCAGCGATAAATAGAAACTGATTTAAGAATAAAAAGAATGGGGTGCCAGACGGTACCTCATTTTTTTTTGCTTAAAGCTATAAAATGCGGGTTAAGAAGTGAAGACTTATTGTATTCAACAGCTAAGCCGTTCTCAGACTGGTTAACTGTACAGCCTGCAAACATAGCTACTGCGTGTCCTGCAGCAGTATCCCATTCCATGGTTGGGCCGAAACGAGGGTAAGCGTCGGCGCCACCTTCGGCCAGAGTACAGAATTTCAGGGAACTCCCCCGGGAAATAAAGGAGAGATCCGGATGAGCTAATTTCAAATTGCTGATAAATGATTCTGTTTCACTATTCATATGCGATCTGCTACCCAAAACAAGGTAACCTTCTGGTCGTGAAATACAAGGAAGCTTCTCAGCCAGAGTCTTCAGAGAGTGGAAATTTTCAAAGTCAATATTTTCTGATTGCATAACATTCAATCTGAAAGATCCCGATTCACTTCCCCAATAAATAAAACCAGGAACGGGAGCATAAACTGCGCCAAATATCGGCTGCTGATGGCTGATAAGAGCAATGTTCACAGTAAAATCTCCGTTTTTCTTTATAAATTCCTTTGTTCCATCAAGCGGATCAACCAACCAGAATTCTTTCCAGTTTTTACGTATATCGTAACTTGTTTGCGCACCTTCTTCGCTTAAAATGGGTAAGCCTGTTTGCGAAAGACCTTCTGCAATGATTTTATGAGCTGTTTTATCAGCAATAGTAAGAGGACTGTTATCTGATTTATACTCAACTTCGAAAGGTTGCCTGTAAATATCCATAATTGCCTTCCCGGCAATGAAGGCTGTGTGTAATACTTTCCCAATAAGTTCTCCGGAAATCTCCATTTTATTTATTCTTTTTCCTGCTGTCGATTAATTCCTTATAGCCAAGCATTTCGTCACGCAGTCGGGCTGCCTCAATAAAATCAAGTTCTTTAGCCGCTTTTTCCATGGATTTCCTGGACTGATCATAGAATTTTTTAAGCTGTTCGTCATTCAGGTATTTTACCACTGGATCAGCGGCTGTATTAATGGTTTCCTTTTCCACGTAAGCCTTTGGATCGGTAGTTTTATATTCAATTGAACCCGAAAGCCCTGAAGCTTCAATACTCTTAATTATCTGGGTAGGAGTGATGTTATACTTAAGATTATACGCAATCTGAATGGCACGTTTGCGGTTTGTTTCGTCAATGGTGCGCTGCATGGAATACGTCATTTTATCAGCATAAAAAATGACTTTGCTGTTGATATTCCTGGCGGCACGGCCGGCGGTTTGGGTGAGTGATTTTTCGGAACGGAGAAATCCTTCCTTATCCGCATCAAGTATGGCTACCAACGATACCTCGGGCAAATCGAGCCCTTCACGCAAAAGGTTTACTCCAATCAACACATCAATTGCGCCGAGCCGAAGGTCGCGGAGAATCTCAACCCTGTCGAGTGTATCAACTTCGGAATGAATATATTTACAGCGGATTCCAAGCCTGAGCATGTATTTCGAAAGCTCTTCAGCCATCCGTTTGGTAAGTGTGGTTACCAGTATCCGCTCATTTTTTACGGTACGGAGTTCTATTTCGTTGAGAAGATCATCAATCTGGTTAAGGCTGGGTTTAACTTCAATTTGTGGATCGAGTAAACCGGTGGGCCTGATAAGCTGTTCAACAACAACGCCTTCCGACTGGTTAAGTTCATAATCCGAAGGAGTTGCGGTTACATAAATAACCTGGCTCAGGAGTGTTTCAAATTCTTCAAATTTCAATGGACGGTTATCCAGCGCTGAAGGCAGACGGAATCCATATTCCACCAGGTTTTGTTTCCGGGAACGGTCGCCACCATACATTGCCCTGATCTGAGGTACTGTAGCATGGCTTTCGTCTATAACCATAAGGAAGTCGGATGGAAAGAAGTCAATCAGGCAAAAAGGCCTGGAACCTGAAGTACGGCCATCAAAATACCGGCTATAGTTTTCAATACCAGAGCAATATCCAAGCTCTCGCATCATTTCGATATCATAGGTAACTCTTTCTTCCAGCCTTTTAGCTTCAAGGTGACGTCCGATTTCTTTAAAATAGTCCACTTGCTTCACCATATCGGCCTGTATTTCCCAGATGGCTTCCTTCATTTTTTCTTTGGAAGTAACGAAAATATTGGCCGGAAATACAGTGATTTCTTCAAGAGTCTCAATTGAAAGTCCACTCAATGGATCAAAAGAAGATAAACTCTCAATTTCATCGCCATAAAAAATAATACGGTAAGCAATATCAGCAGAAGCCGGATATACATCAACCGTGTCACCTTTTACCCTGAATTTTCCACGGGTAAGGTCGAACTCATTGCGTGAATATAAACTTTCGACCAGGGCGTTTAATAATTTGTTCCTGCTTAGTTTATCCCCTTTGGCAATATGTATGACTTTATTGTTAAAATCATCCGGATTACCGATTCCATAAATACAAGATACAGAAGCAACTACAATTACGTCGCGCCGGCCCGAAAGCAATGCTGAAGTTGCGCTTAACCGCAGTTTCTCAATTTCTTCATTTATCGAAAGATCTTTTTCGATGTATGTATTTGTAACAGGAATAAAGGCTTCAGGCTGATAATAATCGTAGTATGAGATAAAGAATTCTACTGAATTCTCAGGGAAAAATTGTTTGAATTCACTGTAAAGCTGAGCTGCCAGAGTTTTATTATGGCTAAGCACAAGCGTTGGGCGCTGTACCTGCTGAATGAGGTTAGCGATTGAAAATGTTTTCCCCGAACCGGTAACTCCGAGCAGTACCTGGGAATGGTCACCTCTTACAACTCCTTCAGTGAGTTGTCGTATAGCTTCCGGCTGATCGCCGGTTGGAACGTATTCGGATGTTAGTTTGAATTGCATCTGAAAAATTATGTTGAAATCATGCGAAAAGAATTATCCGGAGGTTTCGGGATACTAATCCGGGAGTATAAATCGGGCAACAACCGGGAAATGATCAGAGTAATCCTTGTCAATAGTTTTATGCTCAATGGTTTGTAAAACTTTGGAATGAAATATATAATCGATTCGAAGCATTGGCAGCATCTGGGAATGTGTCTGACCTATTCCCTTACCTTCATCAACAAAAGTATCATCCAGCTCATTCGCAATCTGCCTGTAACTATACGAAACAGGAGTATCATTAAAATCACCGGCTAAAATGACAGGGTAGGGTGAGTTCCTTATAAATTCAGCAACTGTTTCAGATTGAACGGCCCTTTTTATAAAAGCATGTTTCATTTTACTGAAAATTGCCAGGGAGCCTTTCTTTATGTTCTCATTAGCTGCCGGGGTAGCGGTAATTTCGCTTACAAAATTATAGTCTTCTTTCCCGAATTTAACCGATTCAAAATGCAGGTTCATTATCCGGATGGTATCTTTACCAATCAGCACATCGCACGATTGACAGAAATTTACCCTGCTGTTCGGAAATTCAAGTTTTTTAGTCCCAATTACAGGATATTTGCTGAAAATCGCCAGTCCGTAAGGCAGAGCCTTTGCTTTCCTGTCAAAGAGTTCGACACTGCGGTATTTGTATCCGGACCGCAGGCTGATGGTATCCGCAAAATCGGCATGTTTACCGGCACCGCTGTAGTAATCCTGGATACAAAGAATGTCAGATGATTCTGAATGAATAAGGTTGAAAATTTCATTCCTCGTTGTTTTACCGGATTCATTATGCCAGTTGTATAAATCAAATAACCGCACATTATAACTCATCACTTTGATGCTGTTTTCAAATGACAGCTTTCGTTCAGAGCCTGAAAATTTTATATACGATTTTGCCTGGTTATAACCTAAGAGTATAGTTATGAGCGATAAAACAAAATATTTTTTCAGGAAAACCAGCCAGAAGAGTATAAAAAACAGGTTGCAAAGTAATATCACCGGATAAGCCAGTCCCGCAAAGGCAAGAGGCCAGAATTTTACAGGTGAAATGTACAATGATAGATAAGAAGACAACAGCAGCCCAACAAAGACTAGATTCACAAGCACCATAATTTTGGTAGCCAGTGACATCTTTCCTTTTGTTTTTTTAACTGGTTTCTTTTTTGTTGTTGCCACTTTTGGGGAACTGTTTGTACTATATTTTAGCGGGTTACTTTATGCGTTTTTACTGCTGTTGAACAGAATTTCTTTTTCTTCTGCCGAAAGGCTTGTATATCCGCTTCGCGATATTTTATCGAGAATATGATCAATTTTTTGCTGTTTGAGCACTTTTTGCTTGTTGTATTCTTCATCATTCAATGGACGACCTTTACTATGAACAGTTCGCAAAGGTTTTCTTTTGAAAGGATTTCCTATTATTGATCCTAATCGCAAAAGTCCTAAGCGCCTGGCGATATCTTTCCGGATAAATAAAATAAACAATGCTCCCGAAATGGCCCCGCCTATATGCGCAAAATGTCCGCCGGCGTTACCCGACCGTATCATCAGTACATCAAGTATAACGGTAATGATGGCTATATATTTGATCTTAACAGTGCCGATAAACATCAGGTTAACTGAATAATCAGGTACAAGTACCGCTGTAGCAATAGTAATTGCCAGCACTGAAGCCGAGGCTCCGATTGTAGTAGATATACCTAGCGTTTCATGAAATACCGGGAATATATTATAAGCCAGTATAAAACTTAAAGCTCCAGAAATGCCACCGATGAAATAAATTGTATAAATCTTGCGGCCGGGCATGAATTCCATAAATATCTTGCCAAACCAGTAAAGCCATATCATGTTGAAAAACAAGTGCCAGAATCCTTCCTGCACAAACATGTAAGTAATAATGGTCCAGGGTTTCAATAAAAGATTTGGGATTGATGCCGGTACACCAATCAGTTGCAATGCGCTGTCAAGCCAAACCTGATCACCACGGGTACCTGACGGCTCCAGCAGAAATCCAAAAAGCTGAATAATAGCCAAAATAAACCAGACTGCTATGTTAGCAATAATGAGTTGAGAAAGAGCAGGTTTCATTTGCACCATGTTCCTTAATCGTTCGCCTGCTGACTGATTGTAATTCATTGTTTTATAGTAATCTGTTTAAAATTAACTTTTATCTTGATAATGAGGAAATAGTGATCTAATTTAACTAAAAAAGTTATAACCTATTGCATATAATGATTTCCATGCCGGTTTGCTTTCTTTTTCCAGTAAATAATCAGGAAAAAGCCAAAAATCATACCTCCAAGGTGAGCAAAATGCGCAACATTGCTGCCTGTGTTATAAACTCCAGAGAATAACTCGATTGCTCCATAAATGATTACGAACCACTTAGCTTTAATTGGAATGAAAAAATAGAGGTATATAAGTGAATTTGGGAAAAGCATACCAAAAGCAAGCAGCAATCCGAAAACTGCTCCTGAAGCTCCTATTGTAGTCATATTATAAAGCTCATTCAGTTTTCCCATCAATGGATCAGAAAAATTCTGGCCTTCTTTCAAAATCTGGTAACCCGTTTCACGAACCTGTGCAATCTGGTCGACAGTTAAACTCAATTCAACATTATGAACCTGAATATATATAACCAGTAACTGAATCAATCCTGCACCAATGCCTGTGATCATATAATAAATCAGGAATTTCTTTGGTCCCCAAACCTGCTCAAGTACGCTCCCGAACATCCACAACGCAAACATATTGAAGAGTATATGCGAGAAACTGGTTGCGTCATGCATAAACATGTACGTAACAAACTGGTAAGTCGCAAAATGTGGAGATACAAAATAATGCAATCCCAGGTAATCACTCAGGTCGATATGCAAAGCGTAACCAAATACCAGTGTAGCAATGTAAAACAGTACGTTTATAATTAATAAATTTTTAACAACCGGTGGTAAAACTCCGAAGCCGGTAGGGCTGTATCTCTCGTAACTCATGTTATTCTTTTCTTCTTTTAATTATATTATTCTTTCCCGGCCTGAAGCTTGAGGATTAAAATGATCCAAAATCTGGGCTAAAGCCCGAATGTTTTTTGTTTTTAAAATTCCCCGACCTGAAGGTCGGGGCAATAGAATGTTAGTGCAAGCAATTAGCTGAACTAAACTTTTACTATGAATAGTTACCCTTTTTAATAACTATTTACTATTTTCCATTTTCTATTAACTAATTTCTACTTACCGATCAATTTATCAATCTCATTCACCTGTATAATCCTGAGCACTCTGCTGCCATCCGGGGCAATATCAGGCACCTGGCAGGAGAATAATTCATCAATCAGTTGCTGCATTTCTTCAACTTTTAATGATTGCGCTGTTTTAACAGCCATATTCCCGGCAATGATTCGGGCAAGTTTAATCCTCTGATCATCAGATGAATCTGCGCGATCTTTTTTATAATCTTCAAGTAATCCATCAATAAAATCAATAATTTCACCCGCCGGCATATTCGAAGGTACAGTATTTATAACAAATGTTCCTCTTCCCATAGCTGAAATCTCAAAACCAAGGCTATCAAGATCAGGAGTTAACTCAGTAATTACTTCTGAATCAACAGCTGAGAGTTGAATAGTCTGAGGAAAAAGTACTCTTTGTCTTGTAATGGCTTGTCCCTCCGCGTTTGAGCTTATTTTTTCAAAAATGATACGTTCATTTGCTTTTTGCTGGTCGACAATGAGTAACCCCGACTTCACATTGGCTACTATAAAACGGTTTTGTACCTGGAAAAGTTTATTTGCAGCATAAAGATTACTCTCCGGCACAATTCCTGTCGCTTCATTCTCTGATTCCTGCGTTGGTATTAGTCTGAAATCATTGTTGTTATCCTGATCGGTTTGAACAGATGGTTGATTTGCAATTCCTTCATACATTTTTTCCCAGCCTTTGACATTAGGAGTCATACCGGCATTCGCTTTCAGAAAATTTTGCGGTTGTTTCCTGAAGGGATTATAATCAGGATTCACGGTTATGGTAGGTGCTTTAGGCTCATAACCCTTTGGCGCGACAAAATCGAAGCTAGGTTCGGTATCAAAGTCAAGGGTAGGACTGAGGCTAAACATTCCCAGCGCATGCTTTACTGAAGTCCGTATGGAAGCATATAAAAGCTGACCATTCTGAAAGTTTACCTCAGTCTTGGTTGGATGAATATTAATATCAATTGTTGATGGATCAACTTCTATATAAAGAAAGTAGGAGGGAATGGCCGAATCGGGAATCAGTTCCTCAAAAGCCTGTTCAACAGCATGATGCAGATATGGATGCTTGATAAAACGTCCATTGGCGAAGAAATACTGTTCGCCGCGTGTTTTACGGGCTGTTTCAGGTTTCCCTATATAACCAACCACTGAAACAAGTTCTGTTTTTGCTTCAACAGGCAAAAGTTTCTCATTTATCTGGCTGCCAAAAATATGAACGATTCTTTGCCTCAGATTTCCCTTCGAAAGTTGAAAAACAGGTTTGTCGTTATTAAACAAAGAGAATTCGATATCAGGATGCACCAATGCAACACGTTGAAACTCTTCAAGTATATGACGGAACTCAACAGTGTCGGATTTTAGAAAATAGCGCCTTGCAGGAATATTATAAAAAAGATTTTTTACAATAAAAGTAGTTCCTTGCTGACAGGCAACAGGGTCCTGGCTTTTAACTTTCGAACCTTCTATTATAATACTTGTGCCAACTTCTTCATCAACTCTTCGGGTCTTAAGTTCCACCTGGGCAATGGCAGCGATCGAAGCCAGCGCTTCACCCCGGAAACCTAATGTACGTATTGAAAAAAGGTCGTTGGCTTCCCGTATTTTGGAAGTGGCATGTCGCTCAAAACACATCCTGGCATCCGTTTCCGACATTCCTGATCCATTATCAATCACTTGTATAAGAGATTTACCGGCGTCCTTAACCAGTAACTTGATTTGCGTTGCTCCGGCATCAATAGCATTTTCAAGCAATTCCTTTACTGCTGAAGCCGGGCGCTGTATTACCTCGCCGGCAGCAATCTGGTTAGCAACAGAATCTGGAAGCAGCCTTATCAGATCTGACATAGTTGTAATATATTGGTAATGAGTAAAATAAAAGAGTAATATTGGTATGGAACCATCGGGTCTGCTTTTAAAAGAAGATATAATATATTATTAGGAGAAGCAGAAGTACCGTGAATAAAATACTCATCATCCGGGCACGTTTACGAATCCGTTCATCCAGTTTTTTGCGGTTCATACGCAGACGCATTCGCATACGTAACTCGCTGCCTACCTGATTATCACTGAACCCCGATTCCTTAAACCTGTTCTCCCGGTCTTCTTTTACAGGATCGTAGTATATAGGTTTATATGAATATTTTCTTGGTTTCGGTGTTCGTATTCCTATCAGCTTCATATATTTACCCTTCAGTTTTAAAGATCGGAATCAATCTAATATTTACTGCAAAAGTAGCTCAAAAAATGTTATACTTTTGCATGTTTCCAATGGTTTTTGGAAATGCGTTACAAATTAACAGGTTTAAAAAAACAGTTATGACAATTACAGCAGATAATCTCGAAAACCTTATTGTTGTTGGGGATAAAGTACTTATAAAACCACTTACATCAAAAAGCAAAACCAAGAGCGGACTGTTTTTACCTCCCGGTTATTCGGAAAAAGAAGAAATTCAACATGGGTATGTGGTGAAAGCAGGTCCCGGGATTCCCATTCCGTATCTTAATGATGATGAGAGTGAACCCTGGAAGCCTAAAAAAGATGATAGAATCAGGTATATTCCATTGCAGCCGGAAGTTGGTGATCTGGCTATTTTCCTTTCGAAAGGTTCCGTCGAAATCATTTATAATGATCAGAAATACCTGATTGTTCCTCAGTATTCTATCCTGCTTCTCGAAAGGGAAAAATCTGTTTTATAGACTAACAGTATCTGTTTTAAACGAAAAAGTCCTTACCAGGAAAAGTAAGGACTTTTTAAAATAATATTTCTTTCAGAGACTTCTATTTTTTAATATAAATAGCCTGGCGGTTTGTAGCGAAGAAAACAGCTCCAAAAAGTACTGAAGTGTAGAAAAGGTCGCCAAGTATGCCGTTAAAGAGGAAAGGCAGACCGGCAATATAAGCTTCGGTAAGACCGGCAGCATTCATTGGATAAGGCATCAGGCCCGAAGTCCAGCTTGCGAAATTGGTGACCAGAAAAAATAAGATGGATGCTCCCAACGAAGCCGAAACTGTATTCACAACGGTCAGCCTTTTTTGTAATATAAGGCCAAAACCAACTATTGCAATGAAACTCAGGTAAACAGGAAGCATGGTTGAATGAAATCCAATAATCAGATCGCTAAGTAGCATGGCAGCAACCGGTACAAAAAAAGCCAGGTCCTTACGTTTCAAAAAAGTACCGCCAAACAATGCTATTGCTGCAATAGGAGTGAAATTTGGCCAATGTGGTATAAGCCGCATCATAGCTCCGGCAAAAATCATTATCAGAACCACGTACAATTTTGGTGAAAGTTCAATTTTTTTCATAATATTTAACCTGTTACTGTATTTTCAATTGGCAAAAGTAGCAAAAAGCATTGGAATTCTTTATTATCAGCAGACTACTAATTAACAAATTTGTGTCTAAAAAGTTTGTATATGTATAATGTGTTAATATTTAATAGGATAGAATGTTTTTACTGATTTAAAAATCGTACTTTCTAAATGGGAACCTGACTTTTACGCAGATTCATAAATAATTGAAATTCAAATTAATAAAATATAAGGCAGGAGAAAGAGATATGTTTCAGGATATTTCTACTCAGATTATTCCGAACTAAGATTAATTGTATAATTATAAACAGCCTGGGACTTCGGTTCCTGGCTGTTCTGTTTTTCGGAAGTTGTTGAAGAATAATTTACCTGTATTTCTGACTGGTTTACAGGAAGTATATTCTCAGGCAGTTTGAAATTGAATTTCGTTTTCATTTCCACTTTCATTTTGACACCACGGTTTCGGGCAGGCTCGTATTTCATCAGCCGAATAACCCTCATAGCTTCCTCGTCACATCCAAACCCGATTCCTTTGGTAACTTCAACATCCACAATTTCGCCAATATTATTAACTGTATACATAAGGTAAACAGTTCCTTCCACTTTGTTTGAAAGCGCTTGCCCAGGATAAACTACATTATCCTTAATAAACTGCTGATAAGCATCCTTTCCTCCCTGGAAAGTTGGTATCCGGAGAAAAGTCTTCTTTTTTTGATTTTTCGGATCGTTTTGCTTCATAATACAAAACTAACTATTATTGAAGAACTGTTAACTAAACTACTAATTTCTTTATGATTTTACGATAGTTGTTGGGTAGTAAATTGTTTATCAATACTATAAATCATGAGGAATGAGATTTATTCCATTCATACAAAGGATTTTTCAATATGTATGTAAATAATCTTAGTACATGACAAAAATACAAACAATTGATAATCAACAATATGTGTTAATAACTTGGTGGTAACTATAGCTGACAAAATGATTTAATATACTGATATTCAGTATCTTGAATGAAATACTACCAGGTATGGCACCAGGAT
>CAIRMR010000089.1 GCA_903879715.1 uncultured Bacteroidales bacterium | reverse complement strand
CCACAAAATTTGTACTACAAAAGGTTCGCTTGTGAATGCAAATGAAGAAGTTTATAGGAAAGCCGTATGCGGGAAAACCGCACGTACGGTTTGACGAGGGGGCAGGGAAGGTGCTTTTATCCTTCCCGCTCTACTCTACTGACATGGAAATGAACTCATAACTAATTAGAATAGTTATTCTTCTCCAGGCAGTTTCTGTGTTTATTTTAGAAAAACTCAAAATTTATTTCATTTTCCAGTTCGTATTAAAAAACTCTTTACTTTTGCAGAAGTTCTTTATTACAATCACTTATCAAGAAAGGCTGAGGGAAATGGACCTTTGAAGCCTTGACAACCTGTCCAAATTATTCCGGACAAGGTGCCACATCCAACCGCTTCTGGCGGAAAGATAAGATTGGAATTAGTTTTGCGATATCGTATCCGCTATATCTTCAAAGCTCTTCTGACTTATCGGGAGAGCTTTTTTTATGCTCTTTCCGGTAGTTCTTTCAGGTAAGTGATCATCAAATTGTTTAATCAATAAAATCACATATCATGAACAAATCAACCCGGATTATCCACTCTATTCCAGTTGACGAATTAACCGGTTCTATTTCGGTACCGATTTACCAGACCGCAACGTATGTTCAGGAAGCGCCAGGCGTTAACAAAGGCTACGATTACGCGCGTACCAACAATCCCACACGTGCTGCATTGGAGAAAATTATCGCTGAACTCGAAGGCGGCACTCACGGTTTTGCGTTTGCCACAGGGCTCGCCGCTATTGATGCCATACTCAAAACCCTGAAATCGGGAGACGAAATTGTAGCTGTCGACGATATTTACGGCGGAGCTTACAGGCTTTTTACACATATTTACCAGAAATTCGGTATCGGAATCCATTATGTTGATACCACTGATGCCTCAAACGTCGCAGCTTACCTGAATAAAAACACAAAACTGGTGTGGCTCGAATCGCCTACAAATCCAACGCTTAAAATTTCAGACATCAAAACCATATCAGACCTGGCGCATAAAGCGGGAGCTTTGGTAGTGATTGATAATACTTTCGCAACTCCTATTGCCCAGAATCCACTTGAGCTTGGCGCTGATTATGTGATGCACAGCGGTACAAAATATTTAGGCGGACATTCGGATCTTCTAGCCGGGTTGGTAGTTGTAAAAGATGAGAAGTTGGCCGAAGAGCTTAAATTTATTCAGAATTCGTCTGGTGGAGTCCTTGGACCTCAGGATTGCTTTCTTGTAATCCGAGGCATCGAAACTGTTGCTCTGCGTGTGGAACGACAGTGCGAAAATGCAGTTAAAGTGGCTGATTTCCTGGCTTCGCATCCTGATGTGGATCACGTAAATTTTCCGGGATTGAAATCACATAAAAACCACGAAATTGCCAAAGCTCAACAAAATGGATTATTTGGAGGAATGATCTCTTTCTCTCTGAAAAATGATACCGAAGAAGCGGCCCTGGCATTTGTTACTTCTACAAAATATTTTAAACTGGCTGAAAGTCTCGGCGGTGTAAAAAGTCTTCTGTGCCATCCTTCACAGATGACGCACAAATCAGTACCTCGTGAGAAACGGCTGGCCTCAGGTATAAATGATTCATTAATAAGACTTTCAGTTGGTATTGAAGCTGCTGAAGATTTGATCAGTGATCTGGATCAGGCTTTTGGGAAAGTTTAACGGGAAGCGAGAGTTTGGATTGAGAAAGTGGGGGAAAATAGAAAAACAGAAAATGGTAAATAGTAAAAGAAACTGAAAACCTGACAGCGTCTGAAAGACCTGTCAGCATTTTCCAGAAGGGAAAATAGCAAAATAGAAAAATGGTTCCCTTACTTCCGACTTCCGACTACAGTCTTCCGACACCCAAATAAAAATACGAGTTAAAATAAAATCTATTTAATAAGAACTAAAATGACATACGAAAAGAAACTGGTTATAGGATTGTTTGGATTTGGTGTGGTAGGCGAAGGCATCTACCGTGTCTTAAATCAAACGCCAACATTACAGGCTGCAATCAAGCGGATTTGTATTAAACATCCTGATAAAAAACGTAATGCGCCATCTGAATTATTTACCACGGATGCTGATCTGTTGTTGAATGATCCTGAAATTAATGTAGTTGTTGAACTGATTGATGATGCAGAAGCCGCATGGCATATTGTTTCAACCTCCTTAGGAAGCGGAAAAGCTGTTGTGAGTGCAAACAAGAAAATGATTGCCGCCCATTTGGCTGAATTGCTTCAATTGCAGGTTGAAAATAAAACTTCATTCCTTTACGAAGCAGCTGTTTGTGGCAGTATTCCTGTAATCCGAAACCTTGAAGAATATTACGATAACGATATGCTTAATTCTGTTACCGGCATTATCAACGGAAGCACCAATTACATTCTGACTCGAATGAATGAGGATGGAATGGCCTATGATGACGCTCTGAAACTCGCCCAGGAACTCGGTTTTGCCGAAACGGATCCTTCACTTGATGTACTGGGAACTGACGCTGCCAATAAACTAACTATTATTCTGAACCATGCCTATGGCATTATTTCGAAGCCGGAAGATATTATGTGCAAGGGAATCACCCAACTTCATCCTGCCGACAGCGTTTATGCCAAGGAAAAAGGATATAGCATAAAGCTTGTAGCCCGCGCCAACCGGGTAAATCATACTGACGTGGCTGCATATGTTTTGCCAACCTTTGTAGGGCCCAGAAGCCAGCTTTTTAATGTAAGGTTTGAGTTTAACGGAGTTATTATCGGAACCAGGTTGGCAGATGAACAGTTTATTTACGGCAAAGGCGCCGGGCGTTATCCGACTTCATCAGCTGTATTGAGTGATATTGCGGCTTTACGTTATGGGTATAAATATGAGTATAAAAAAGCGCGGACCGGTGTAGATTATCAAATTTCGACCGATCATGTTTTACGTATTTATGTAAGCTGCGAAAATATGGCAGATATTGACCGGCGCGATTTTCTTGCTATCGAAGAAACCTATATCAGCCAGAACCGAAAATACATAACCGGTTCAATCAGTTTTGATAAGTTGAGGAAAGCAGCCTGGCTAAACAATCCCGACAATTCAGTAATTGTTTTTGCCGATGCTGGTCCGGCTGCGGATCACCAGCTTGAAGAACTTGAATAAAATCAAGAATCTATAAAATGTAAAAATCTCCCGGAGTTGTTCCGGGAGATTTTTTATTGCCTTAAATTTCTAAATTATAACTAAGCACTCTAATTTAGTTCCTTAAAAAGTTTTTTATTCTTCCATAATAGAAAGAGTCACAGTTCCCGGGCCTCCGTGAACGCCTAATACAGGACTACAATCATTAATAAAAAGAGGTTTCTTTCCCGTCAGTGTTTCCATCTGGGATGCATAAACCTGTGCCGTTTCAAGGTTGCGGATATGTGAGATCGAATATCCCCACACAGGTCCTTTTCCGATAATGCGCTTAGCTTCATCCATAAGCAACTTCATACTGCCTTTTTCAGAATAAGTTTTGCCAAATGTGATAGCCTTACCTTCATTATTTACAGATATTATTGGTCTTACCCCAAGAAGTTTGCCTGCAATACCTTTCGAATGACTTAAACGACCACTTTTTACCAGGTACTTCACGGTTAATGCGCTGACAAGAATATGGTTTTTGTCTTTCCAGCTATCAACGGCTGAAACAATTTCGCTGTGCGTTTTACCCTGTTCAATGGCTTCTGCAGCGCGAAGAACTGTAAGTCCCAACGCACTTGAAAGCCTGTTTGAATTTAAAACGCTGATTTCCTTTCCTCCCTGCTCGCTTACGGCTTTAGCCGCACGCTGACTGTTCGAAAATGTACCACTGAGTTCTTTACTCATGTGAATCCCGATTATCGAATTGTAATGCGAACTCAGGTACGCATATTTATTGATAAAATCTTTATATGCAGGTTGTGAAGTAGTAGGGTAAACAGGAGATGATTCAAGAAGGTTGTAAAACTGCTCGCTGGCAATAGTAGTACGGTCAAGATATAGCGATGCCCCAACCTGTAACGTGAGTGGAACCATCGTAATTTGGTGCTTTTCTAGAATTTCCTGCGGTATATCACAGGTTGAATCGGTTACCAGTGCAATAGGCCATTTTCGGTTGTGCGACATTTCCTGCTGCATTACCATATCATCTACTTTTTGATAGGTAATTGAAGATCGTTTGCTGATGGCTTCGAAAAGTTTGATCGGAGTATCGGAATGAATATGAATGCGTAAGCGTTTCTCAGAGCCGGCAACAACCATTGAATCACCCATTCCAGAAATAGATTCACGAATAGTATCTTTGGTTTCACCAGGATGCAAATCAAGCGCAAGCATGGCTTCGCAGCAATACCGGTGCGTGATTTCCTCGTGCGAAAAAGCCGCAACTTCTTCCATGATCATATCGTTCATTGGAATTGCCAGCCTGCGTATAGTTTGCCTGTTTTTGAAAAAATCAATCATTCCTTCCAGGAACAGAACAAAGCCTTTGGCACCGGCATCCACTACATGTGCTTTGGCAAGTACTTCGAGTTGACGGGTAGTATCAGCAAGCGATTCCCTGGCAACCTGTAAAGCTTTGATAAGGAGTTCAACAAAGTCGTCAATCAGACCTTTCATGGCATTGATAAACTCAGCCCACTCGCGTATAACCGAAATCATTGTTCCTTCAATAGGATTAGCTATGGCTTCGTACGCATAGGTAACCGCTTTTGTGATAGAGCGCGAAAAAATTTCAACGGTCATGTTTTCTTCATTCTCAATCTCATTACTGAAACCATAAAGAAACTGTGCGAAAATAATACCTGAATTACCCCTGGCACCTACTAATGCTGCATCAGCTAAAGCGGCGGCAGCCATTTTAACATTGTTGGTAGGTATCGGGCTATCGACAATGGAGCGCATGGTACTGGCCAGGTTAGTACCTGTATCAGCATCGGCAACGGGGAATACATTCATTTTATTGAGAAGTCCCTGGTTTTCGAATATGCGCTGTGCACCTGCAAGGAAGGCATAGTAGAAACTTCTACCATCCAGTAATTTGACAAGCGGAATTGAATTTTCCAATTATGTGGAGCTTTGGTGATGTTTGTTTTTCCGGATGCAATAATACAATATTGCTGGAATTCAATTATACAAAGTTAAATTAACTTTTAGATATCTACAAATTATTATATGTAACTCAATCATGTTTTTTGTTAAAAATGGTGACTGTAAATGTTCTTTTGTTTAAATAAAACTACATAAATAACTCATAAACAAACATATATGGTCTGGTTATTTAATTTTTATAAAAGAGGAAAAATCATCAGTATCAATCTTAGTATTAAGCTCTTTTACAATATCCATATACGATGACTTAAGGCCACAACTGTACATATTAACAATTGGCTGAGTCTCGGTTACCATCATCATCAATTCCTCCGGCGAAGGTGTTTTCTGAAGTTTCGAGTACTCTTCATAAGTCAACTTTAAAAAAGCCACATTTTCACCTATTCCCCTGTTGTCGAGCCAGTAGCCTTTGTGAAGTTGAGTAGGGTAGGCGAGGCTTCCGTTAAAATAAACGTCTTTAACATCAGGGTATGATTCAATTGTTTTTTTATCATCACTTAAGATAACAGGTACTAATTTAGAATAGTCCTCTTTTGTCTGGTAAATTATGGCTTTTGGCCCTGGTACCTGCACATTCTGCGTGGATTTCATGTTTTCCGCTTTTTTAGTACTTCCGCAGGACAAAATCACTAAAGTGAAAAGAAATGTGGAACTTAATAAAATAAATTGTCTCATAAGAAATTGTTAATTTTTAAACAAATTTAGACTTTTTAAGAAATAATCCCTTCACGAATCCATATTAATTGATAATTTTGTAATCAGATATTGTGGTGGCATGAAAATTGTCACCAATTCGATCAAACTTTCAGTTGGTTTTCTAATCAGAAATTTAATAAATTCAATAATCTAAAATTATGAAAAAAGTACTTGTTTTAATAGGCGTTACGATAATGATATCTTATGCTGCTTTTGCACAAAATACAACTACACAGCCTGTTGTAAATCCCAATGCCCCGGTTATCACTTTCGAAAAAACAACCCATGATTATGGAACTGTTACCAAAGGTGGTGATGGTACCTGTGAATTTAAATTCAAAAATACGGGTGTTGAACCTCTTATTTTATCAAATGTTCAGTCGTCATGTGGTTGTACGGTTCCGGAATGGCCTCGGGAACCAATTCTTAAAGGCAAATCAGCTTCGGTTAAAGTAAAATACGATACCAACCGTGTTGGTCCAATCAACAAGACCATTACTGTTATGTCGAATGGAAAAGAAGCTACAATTCAGTTAAAGATAATCGGTACCGTTGTTGAAGCCACCACAGGAGCTCAAATGCCACAGAATAACCCTGGCGCGGCACCTGTTGCCAAATAACTGATAATCAGATTTTAAAAGAAAGACTGTCATGTTTGGCGGTCTTTTTTTTGTTATATGTTTGACCTTTGAACCTTTGAACCATCAGAAAATGGAAAATAGAAAATAGAAAATAGTCCCTTTGAACCTTTGAACATTCAGAAAATAGAAAAATAGAAAAATAGAAAAATAGAAAAATGGAAAATAGTCCCTTTGAACCTTTGAACCTTTGACCCTTTGAATTCTTGAACAAATCGTTAATCGTTAATCGTCCCATTGAATCTTTGAACCCTTGAACCCTTGAACCCTTGAACCCTTGAACCCTTGAACCCTTAAACCCTTGAACCCTTGAACCTTGAACTCTTGAGCCTTTGACCAACACCCTTTAACCCCGGAATTTCATATTGTTAATAAATTATTGTCACCAGGTATTCGAAAGCAGGTTGAAAAATAGCTAATTTTGGCTCGTATGGAAGAGAATGAAAGAACGGATGCACTGGCATCGCGAAAAGCAATAAAAAGGCCGTCAACCGGCCGGGACGCATTTCAGGAACACGGAAAATTACCACCACAGGCTATTGACCTGGAAGAAGCGGTGTTAGGAGCCCTGATGCTTGAAAAAGATGCCGTTGCAGCTGTTATTGATATGTTGGTTCCTGCCACATTTTACAAGGAATCACACCAGTCCATTTTTGAGGCTATCAGTAATTTATTCCATAATAATGAACCTGTTGATATACTTACCGTTACCAATGCCCTCAGGCAATCGGGAAAACTGGAATTAGCCGGTGGCCCATTCTATATAACCCAACTTACTTCGCGTATTGCTTCATCAGCAAATATTGAATTTCACGTCGGAATTTTAAAACAAAAGTTTCTCCAACGCGAACTCATAAAGATATCGACGGAAACCATTCGCAAATCTTTTGAAGATTCCACCGATGTTTTTGACCTTCTGGATGAAACGGAAAGCAGCCTCTTTTCCATCAGCGAAAATAACCTTCGTAAGAAGGCACAATTGATGCCTGAATTGGTTCATAAAGTATTAAACCAGATTGATAACGCGAGGAAAAACGATGGCGTTTCGTCAGGAGTTCCTTCCGGATTTGTTGACCTTGATAAAATTACCGGCGGATGGCAACGCAGCGACCTGATAATTATAGCAGCTCGTCCGGGTATGGGTAAAACAGCTTTTGTGCTTTCCATGGCACGCAATATTGCTGTTGAATCTAAGAAGCCGGTGGCACTTTTTTCATTAGAAATGACTGCTGATCAGCTGGTTGCCCGTTTGATTGCTTCGGAAGCGGAACTTTCGGCCAGTAATTTACGGCGTGGGCAGTTGCAGAATTTTGAATGGGAACAACTAAATGCCCGTATTTCGAAACTGATCACAGCACCTATATACATCGATGATACTCCGGCTTTATCACTTTTTGAGCTCCGTGCCAAATGCCGGAGGTTAAAAGCACAGTATGATATTGATATGGTTATTATCGACTATATCCAGCTGATGACTGCCGGAGGCGACCGAAAAGGTGGCATGGGTAATCGTGAACAGGAAATTTCCAGTATTTCCCGATCTTTAAAAAGCCTGGCGAAGGAACTCAATATACCGGTAATTGCGCTTTCCCAGTTAAACCGGTCAGTCGAAACCCGGAGTACCGCCCAGGGAAGCAAAAAACCCCAGCTTTCCGACCTTCGCGAATCAGGAGCTATAGAGCAGGATGCCGACCTTGTACTTTTTATATACAGGCCTGAGTATTATAAAATTATGGAAGATGAAGAAGGCAATTCAACCGAAAGAAAGGCTCAGATCATTATTGCAAAGCACAGGAATGGCGCTACCGATGAAATATGGCTGCAATTTATCGCCCGGTTTGCCCGTTTCCAGGATGTTGCAGGTTTAAGCATCGACAATTTGGGGCTTTCACTAAATCCCAATACCGGTTTTGATCAGCCTGCCAATAATACGGTTATCATGCAGTCACGGCTGAATAGCATGGATGATGATGTTGATATGGGTTCACCGGGTTTTTAACCGGGAAATCGGGCATTGTTTATTCTATCCGTCAAAACGCCAAAGAACTTTCTTTCTTTAAAACTGTTAAATCAGATTAACTTTGATACAACCTGTTTGTAAATGTGAAGATGATTTGATTGTAATAAAAAGCTGAAAATGAAGCGCAGCATCCTTATCATAGTATTTTTATTAGTGATTGTAAGAGTTCATGCAGCCTATCTGCTGATTCCGATGGATCAGACTCAGAAAAATCACCTGAAAGCTTATGGAATAGCCTATTGGATTCTTCAACAGAATGTTGAAGTCAGCTGGTTGCTGAATTACCGTAGCGGTGCTTTTATGATTAAATATATAAAAGCAATTGAAAATGAGTGTTTTATCAGGGGTGTAAGTTGTGAAGTAATTGCGGATGCTCAATCCACTGCCATACTGCAGGAAATTGCGGAGCCGGAAGTAAATATGGATGAAGTGAAACTGAATAAAGCTCCGAAAATCGCCGTATATTCTCCCAAAAACAAGCTTCCCTGGGACGATGCTGTTACCCTGGCACTCTCTTATGCCGAAATTCCATATGAAATCGTTTATGATGAAGAACTTATAAATGGAGTGCTTCCGATGTACGATTGGCTTCATCTTCATCACGAAGATTTTACCGGCCAATATGGGAAATTCTGGGCAGCATATCATAACGCATCATGGTATAAAGAAGATGTGCATGTTAATGAAGAAATGGCAACCAAACTTGGATTTAAAAAAGTCTCGGAAATGAAGCGTGCCGTAGCGTTTAAAATCAGGGAATTTGTGGCTGGTGGCGGCTATCTGTTTGCGATGTGTTCAGCGCCCGATAGTTACGATATTTCTTTAGCTTCTGATGGAGTGGATATTTGTGATGTGATGTTTGATGGTGATGGAATGGATACGAAAGCTCAGTTAAAACTGAATTTTGACAATTGTTTCGCTTTCAGGAATTTTAACCTGGTTACAAATCCGTATGAATACGAAATATCATCCATTGATGTTAATACTCTGCGGAAAGTAAGTGCTACCAATGATTTTTTTACACTCTTCGACTTTTCGGCTAAATGGGATCCGGTTCCTACTATGCTTTGCCAGAATCATATGCAGGTTATTCATGGATTCCGGGGACAAACAACAGCCTTTGTGAAAAAATGTGTAAAGCCGGAAGTTATTGTCATGGGCGAAAACAAAGCGTTGGATGAAGCAAGGTATATTCACGGCGACTTCGGTAAGGGAACCTGGACTTTTTACGGAGGACATGATCCGGAGGATTATGAACACAGGGTTGGAGATCCGCCAACCGATCTGAATCTTTTTCCTAATTCACCAGGCTACAGGCTGATATTAAATAATGTATTATTTCCAGCAGCAAAAAAGAAGAAACAGAAAACCTGATCAGATTTCTATATTTTAAATTCACCTCAAGCTTCCCGTGATATTTTCAGCATAAACATCATCACACAACCACAGACTGATGATTAAATAATTGAAATTTGTGTTTCTTTACCAAGAGAACTATTCTAATTCTTGATTACATTTTTTTCATATTGAAGAACAATTACCTGCAAATCCAAGTCAGCAATGAATTTAAATTTATTTTCAAGCTGAAATTCAAATTGTTATATTTTATTTACATAAAAATCCAAAAAAAAACATGCACTATGTGTTAACTTAACACTAAGTTCCCTATTTTTACATCTTTGGAGATTGTATTGCTGGCAGAAAGAATTATATTTGCTTAGGTTTTCTGGTTCAGTTAATAGCTTTTCATTTAAACCTAAAAGCTGAAGACTACAATCTCTTCAAGAAATTACCCCAACTTTAAAACTCATTTTTAACTAACCATTTTAACAAACAATTATGGAACAAAAAAACGCAAACTACGGCCTGGGAATGTCTGTATTCGGATCCATCTTCTTTATTTTTGGATTTGCAACAACATTCATTATTACATTAAATTCACCAGTTAAAGCCATTTTTGGACTTTCTGAAACAGCAGCTCAATTGGTATCCGCTGCTTTTTTTATAGCTTATCCGATTATGTCTATTCCTACGGGGAAATTGATTGGACGAATTGGTTATAAAAACACTCTAATGGCTGGTTTAATATTGATGGGTATTGGCAGTTTAATTTTCTTGCCTGCTGCTAAACTACCTTCTTTCCCTTTATTTCTCGTTGCAACTTTTATCCTTGCAACAGGCGTTGTATTCTTGCAAGTATCAGCTAACCCTTATGTTGCAGCTTTAGGAGATGAGTCTTCTGCATCTAGCCGACTTAATTTGACGCAAGCTCTCAATTCCATAGCAACAATGGTTGCCCCATGGCTAATTTCTATTGCTGTTTTTACTGGATTAAATTTGCCATCAAACGATAAATTAATTACGAAAGCTATGGGATTGGCCGCTGCAGATAGGGTGCCATTACCATTCATTATTATGGCAGCAATCGTTATTCTCGTTGCAATTATTATATTCTTTATAAAATTACCTGGAATTGGTGGCGAAACATCTGTTCAAGCGAAAAAGAGTGTATGGAAACACCCTCATGTAATACTTGGGGCTTTAGGGATTTTCTTTTACGTTGGTGCTGAAGTCGGAATTGGTGGTCTCATCTTGAGTTACTTAAAATCAACTATGCATTTTGAACCCGAATTAGCTGGAAAATATGTTGCTATTTATTGGGGTGGCGCAATGGTTGGCAGATTTTTTGGTTCTATAATGCTTTCTAAAAATATAGATAATATAAAGAAATACGTTTATGTTGCAATGGTATTGCTTTTAGCTTTTATTTCAGGTTCATTCGTTACCGGCTGGATTTGGAATATTGGTTTGATCTTTATGATCGTTGCTGTAGGTAATTTCCTCTTGATGCAGCTTGGGAAAGGTAATGCAGCACGTTCATTAGCAGTATTTGCTTTGGTAGCAGCTGTGCTTGCACTTGTTACAGCTTTTACATCAGGAAATATAACACTTTGGGCAGTTATTTCAATAGGAATGTTCAACTCAATAATGTTTCCTAATATTTTTGCACTTGCTGTTAAAGACCTTGATCCGGGAGAACTTAGTACAGCATCCGGTATTATAAATACATTGATAGTTGGTGGAGCAATAATTCCGTTAATAATGGGTAAGATTGCAGATGTATCAGGTTATTCATGGGCTTTTGTAGTTCCTGCCCTTTGTTACCTTTATATTTTCTTCTACGCAGTTAAAGGGAGTAAATTCCGGTCAGCATAAATAGTTTTTTAGTTGAGTGCGGCAGAAACAATCATCAAACAGAAACATAAAATGGCCTTTAGTGGCATAAATAACAAGAAAACATGAAACAGGTAGCAATAGGAATTGATATTGGAGGCACAAATACGGCAATAGGAATTGTGGATCGTGATGGCAATATTCTTTATGAGAAACAACCGCAGGTGCCTACGCCTCAGAAGAAAGATAATCCTAAAGGGAGTGAAATAATATCGGAAGAATTATTGAATGATTTTGTTACTTTACTTGCAGTAGAGATTAAATCTGCTATTGATGTAGTTTCAAAAATTAATCCTGAAATTGGTGTAATGGGGATTGGCATTGGTGCACCAAATGGCAATTATTACAGTGGAACCATTGAACATGCTCCCAATCTGCCTTTTGTTGGTGTAATTCCATTTGCAAAAATGATTCAATCAAAATTTCCGGAAATCAAAACTGTTAAGCTCACTAACGATGCAAATGCTGCGGCCTTAGGAGAACTGATTTTCGGTGGTGGAAAGGGTATGAAGAATTTTGTGATGATAACTATAGGTACCGGGCTTGGAAGCGGATTGATCGTTAACGGAGATCTTGTTTATGGTCACGATGGTTTTGCCGGAGAAATCGGTCATACTACCATAGGTAGAGGTACACGTACCTGCGGATGCGGAGGAACAGGACATCTTGAAGCCTATTGTTCCGCAACAGGGATGAAGCGTACTGTTTATGAACTTCTGGCAAAATACAACGATACCCAGAGCGAGCTTGCATCCATCCCGTTCAATGATATGAATTCCAAAATTGTATTTGATGCCGCTGAGAGAGGCGATAATCTAGCCAAAGAGGTTTTTGAAGTTACCGGCCAGTTGTTAGGTGAAGCTTTAGCTGACACAGTACACCATCTTAGCCCGGAAGCAATCTTTCTTTTTGGCGGTCCTGTCGCAGCCGGTGACTATATTTTCAAGCCTACAAAAGAGAGTATGGAGCGTTTTCTGCTTCCTATATTCCGTAATAAAGTTAAAATACTTCCATCGAGCCTTAAAATGGGATCGGTTGCCATTATGGGAGCCGGCGCTTTGGTCTGGAAGGAATTAGAGAAGCAGGGATTATAATCAATTATTATTCAGATTAAAACAGTACGCTGATTGAAAAATCAGCGTGCTGTTTTTTTTTGCTGCCCAACAAATATCTTCAATTTGAAAGCTTTAGAAAAAATCCATATAAGCAAGAAAGGAAAATCATTAAACCAGGCAATATTTTAAGTATTTGTGATTATCAGATAAGCTGTTCTTTGTGAATGGCTTATCTGCTTTCTGGCGGAACCGGTTTAAAAAGATAAAATTGTTTTGGTAATTCTGTATTACAAATCATTACCAGTGCAATTAATAAGAAGTAAAGGTATTACCCTACGCTTAAACCGATTGCTTTGATTGCTTATTGGTGATTATATATTAGAATGCTTGTACATACTACAAATAACTGATTTAATGCTTTGTTCCTCATGAGAAACAAAATACAACTTAGTCTGTTCCTTACCCTTCTGATCATTGGGGTGCAGGGTAAATTTGCAACCATTTACGCAAATCCAACGGTTGACTTTTCTTATACAGGCTTTTGTTATGGAAGTCCTACCCAGTTTACTGTTGATTATGTGCTTCCTGATATAACTAAAATTACCAATTGGACGTGGGAATTGGGTGATGGGAATTTTTCGACTGAAAAAAATCCGCTGTATAGCTTTGCCGGCCCAGGTACTTATACGGTTATACTGACGATTAAAGATAACTTAGGACATTTCGGTAGCGTTTCGCATACCATAACAATACAACAACTTCCCGCTCCATCGTTTTATTATGATACACCAAATTGTTCCGCCGATTCAATAAAATTTACTGATCTTTCAACTACTCCGGATGGTTATATAAAAGAATGGAAATGGGATTTTAATGATGGCTCACCGATAAAAACAATCCTTCTTCCTGATTCTCCGAATCCAAAGCATCTGTTTCCGACTGACGGAACATATAATGTTTCTTTAACGGTAATAAATTCCGTTAATTCATGCCAAAACACGATTTTCATGCCGGTTACTGTTACACCCGGCCCTATAGCCAATTTTTATTTCGATGGTAAATGCGAAGACCAGGTTGTTACATTCACTGACGCGTCATTTGTGAACGGTGCAGGAAATATTGCTTCCTGGGAATGGAATTTTGGCGACGTAACGAGCGGGATCAACAATACATCCATTCTTACTAACCCATTGCATGATTTTAATAATGCCGGCACCTATACGGTTAAACTTAAAATTAAAAATTTTAATGGTTGTACTGATTCTATTGTAAAGCAGGTAGTTATCAATTCAAGTCCTTCTGTTGAATATACAAATACGCCACCTTGTTTGGGCGAACAGGTATCGTTTAATCCCGATTTTTCAATTATTAATTTACCATCAATAGCAGCTTACCATTGGGATTTTGGAGACGGTGTTATCTCGAATTCAGGTATAACTTCTCACGCATTTTCTTCCACCGGTGATTATCTTGTAACCCTTCAGGTAACAGATTTACTGGGTTGCAAAAATGAAGTTTCCCATACACTTAGGGTTAATTCGTTACCTGTAGCTCAATTTAGCACCAACTTATCTTATTGTGTGGGTGCCGAAGTAGAATTTCAGGATTTATCAAGTATTTCTTCCGGTTATATAAGCAGCTGGGAATGGGATTATGGGGATGGAAATACGAAAGTAATCAACCAGTCAGATGATCCAAATCTTTCGCATGTATATGCATTGGCTGGTTCTTATTATGTGACACTTAAAATAAATTCGTCAACCGGATGCACTGCTACAGTTACACATCTTTTGATTATTCATTCCAATCCGCTTGCAAATTTCTCTTTCACCCCAGCCTGTAAGGGAACTCCTACAGTGTTTACCGACCTTACTCAACTTAACGGAGCTTTAGCAATAATGCAATGGCAATGGAATTTTGGTGATGCAGGATCAGGAACTTCAAATTTTTCAGCTCTGCAAAATCCGGAACATGCTTTTGTCGCAACAGGAAATTCAATAGTTAATCTTATAGTAACAAACGGAAATGGTTGCATAGATTCAGTTAAACATGCAATCCAGGTTACTATGCCTACGCCTGTTAATTTCAATACAAGCCAGAATTGCCAGAATAAAGCGGTAACTTTCATTCCGGATGCAACTGTGATGAGCATTGCATCAATTGCTTCCTGGTATTGGGAATTCGGATCGGGAGTTACATCTGTACTTCAAAACCCTACTCACATATTTGCAACTGCTGGTTCACAAAATGTAAAACTCACTGTAGTTGATACTTCAGGTTGCACCAATACAATATCCAAACCTGTAATTATTACCTCCGAACCGGTTGTGAGTTTCTCATTTACACAACCAGTCTGTGTACAGTCATCGGTTCAGTTCGACAACCTGTCGAATGTTCCGGGAAGTTTTATAGTTAAAAGTGAATGGGATTTTGGAGATGGGAATTCACAGACTATAACCACACTTGCATCCGTTACTTATACTTATGCTACATACGGTACTTATACAGCTTCATTAAAAATCACATCCAATGATGGTTGCGAAAAGACACTTTCTCTACCCGTTGTTATATTACCAGCTCCATTAGCTGATTTTTCAGTTTCGAGTACATGCCTGAGTTCATTGGCACAATTCACTGATTTGTCGCAGGCTGGTGTAGGTGGAATTACAGGATGGTATTGGGAATTCGGAGATCCAACCTCCGGAGTAAATAATGTTTCCTCTGTGAAGCTACCGTCACATACCTATAATACAGCAGGAAGTTTTCCCGTACGGTTAATCGTAGGTAATAGCGGCGGATGTCTTGATACTATTATAAAGCAGGTTCTTATTCATGGGTTGCCTGTAGCTGATTTCACGTCCACACCTGGTTGTAATAACGGATCAACGCATTTCGTATGTTCATCATTTGTAAATGCAGGCGCAATTTCATCTTATTCGTGGAATTTTGGTGATGGACACACTATACAAGGACTGGATCCTTCCCATATTTATTTAAATTCCGGCTCATTTACAGTAACTTTGACCGTGACTGACACTGCAGGCTGTACAAATACAAAAACACATTTGGTTGTTATTGCCGCGCCTCCTACAGCCTTATTTGAAATTGCAGCTCAAACTTGTTCTGGAAATCCTGTATTGTTTTCCATTCTGCCATCGGCTGGAAGCCCTGTCGCTTCTTATTTGTGGGAATTCGGTGATGGAAAAGATACGTTGATAAATGCGCCGGCTTCAGGAAATGTTTCGCATATTTATGCATCAGGCAATACTTATACCGCTGTTTTGACTGTGAAAACAGCCTTGGGATGCGAAGCAAAATCGCAACGTACAGTCACAATTTCTCCAGGTCCTGTTGCGAAATTCAGTTATGGAAATTCCTGCACAGGAGTTGCTGTTAACTTCAGCGACTTATCAGATGTTAATTCAGGTCACTCAATAGTAAACTGGTCATGGGATTTTAATGATCCATCATCATTTACCAATAATACTTCGGGGTTGCAAAATCCATACCATGTGTTTAATACTCCGGGAACATACATTGTAACATTAACGGTAGGTAATTCATCAGGCTGTTATAATTCTGTCTCAAAATCGGTTGTGATCAACCCCAAGCCATCTGTTGACTTTGACTGGGCGGGCAGTTGTATTGGTTCAACAAAATTTACAGTTAACAGCACAGTTACAGATATAGCTTCAATAGCGTCATATAACTGGGATTTTGGAGATGGCACGGTACATGACAATACTCAGAATCCGGTTCATAATTACTTGGTTACAGGTAATCATACTGTCATTTTAACTGTTGTTACGGCTTCAGGCTGCAAAAATGCAGTTTCGAAAATTGTCTCGATTTCCCCACAGCCGAGCGCATTTTTCAGCTCAAACAGTTCATGCCTTGGTACAATCACTGAATTTACTAACGAGTCATTTTATTCAACCGGTGTGCCTATAACTGCCTGGCACTGGGATTTTGGTGTTAACGCAAATTTAACAGATACATCCAACCAGCAGAACCCAACATGGATTTACAAAACCCTGGGTGTTTATGAGGTAAAGCTTACGGTAACAGCCCAAAATGGATGCCAGAATACGGTAATTTTACCGTCACAGGTTTTCGGAAATCCCACAGCGAACTTCACGTACACGGTTTCTCCATGTGGCAAGGGAGCGGTTTATTTCCAGGATTCTTCTTATAACAAGCAGGCACCTATCGTAAGTTATAACTGGGAGTTTGAAGCGAATCATTTTTCAACACTTCAGGATCCGGTTTATGTTTTCTATTCTGCCGATTCGTGTTATGATGTGCGTTTAATAGCAAAAGATGTAAGAGGTTGTGTTGACACAATTGTAAAGAAAGCGTGTGTACCAGCTGAATTTGATTTCTCATTTGCAGTAACTAATAATTGCTTGTTCGACTCGGCTTACTTTTCCCCTCTGCAAATGGGCGTTTCAACTGGTACACTTGCTTCTTTTTACTGGAATTTCGGCGATCCAAAATCTGGTGCCAATAATATTTCAACCAAAAAATCCCCGTCTCATTATTATGACCAGCCAGGAACATATTCCGTCAGCCTGAGTGCCATTGATATTTATAATTGTTCAAAAATGATTTACCGGGAAATTACGGTTTTACCTCAACCTGTGTCATACTTTACTACAACAGAAGGTGCCTGCGACAGCTCCATTTTCTTTAATGAAGCATCTTTTAGTGTTGGTAGTACAATCAGCCGATGGACATGGGAATTTGGTGATGGAATAGTACAAACAATTGTAGCTCCGGATTCTCCTGCCGTATCGCATAAATATTCAGTTCCGGGACAATATACAGTTAGCCTGATAGTTGTAAACTCAAGCGGATGTACATCCAAAACTACCTTTACTGATATACTTGTTAAACCCTGTTTAGAATCGGTATTTCAACTTTATGATACTTTAATTTGCCAGAATAATATTTTATCTTTTCTCGACAAAAGTACTGCCAGTAACATTACGAATGAATGGTATTGGGATTTTGGGGATGGAACGCACCTGGAATATTCATCTTACATTAATCGAATTAGTCATAAATATGCTTCATCCGGGAATTTCAATGTTCAATTAATTCTTTCCACGATTGTCGCAGGTAAAAAAGTCAGTGATACATCGAAACTGTCAGTTAATGTTAACCCAACACCTTTGCCAGATTTTATTTTCGGTGTAGTTTGCCATGAACAGGCTGCTGTCTTTACAAATATGACATCCGGGAACGGAACAAAGATCGTTAGTTATAACTGGAATTTTGGTGAGCCATTATCTGAATCCCAGGATACTTCTACATTGAAGAATCCTTCGCATCTGTTTGATTCACCGGGTACTTATGATGTAACCCTGGTTGTTGAAAATACGATTGGCTGTACGGATTCTATACGGAAGTCATTGGTTGTGCATGGTTTGCCTGAAGCAAATTATACATACTCTATATCATGTGCCGGGAATAAAACTTCATTTGTGGATCTTTCAGTCGCAGCTGCTGCTCCACTTGTTAAATGGGATTGGACTTATTACAATTTCACGGGGATTACCGGGAAATCAGATATTCAGAATCCTGATTTTATTTTCACTGAGCCGGGCGACTGCCTAGTAACCCTTCAAGTTACAGATATTTATGGATGTATGGATACCATAAATCAAAACGTAACTACCTGGACAGTTCCTACCAGTTTATTTAGTTATACTGAAAACTATGATAATGTGCAGGGACAACTTCAGTTTGAGAATAATTCGGTGGACGCGACTAAATACTACTGGGATTTTGGCAACGGAACTTATTCTTATTCCGACAAACCTATTGCTAATTATGAGAACGACGGAACCTATGATATCACTTTAGTTTCCAGGAATGATAAGGATTGCACTGACACTCTCAGCATGAAATATGAGTTTATGGTTAAGGGTCTTTTTATTCCAAATGCCTTTTCCCCTGAGAATCTGAAAACTGAAGTGCAATTATTAAAACCCATTGGTATAAACCTGATTGAATACAACTTTGAAGTGTACGACAGGTGGGGCAATTTATTATGGAAAACCGATATGCTGGATGATTCAGGAAGGCCTCTTGAAGGCTGGGATGGTAAATATAAAGGTTTAGTGATGCCGGAAGGTGCATATCCCTGGAGAGCTTCCGGACAATTTAAAGATGGCAGTGTATGGGAAGGCGAAAATGTAGGTAACAATGATCATTTGCCTAGTGCTAAAGTCGGGACCGCAACTTTGATAAGATAGGAACACGAAAGTTGATAAACTAAAAAAAGCGTCTTTGGGGACGCTTTTTTTATGAATACCTGCGACATTATTTCAATGAAGAAAGGCTAACATCTTTAAGCTATTTGGGCTTAGTACATGACAAAAATACAAACAATTGATAATCAACAATATGTGTTAATAACTTGGTGGTAACTATAGCTGACAAAATGATTTAATATACTGATATTCAGTATCTTGAATGAAATACTACCAGGTATGGCACCAGGAT
>CAIRMR010000088.1 GCA_903879715.1 uncultured Bacteroidales bacterium | reverse complement strand
GATGCAGGAATGTTGATAAGTTTTTTCAAAACCCCTTCGGGATTTTTTTTGAAAAACTTATCAATGTTCCGACAAGAAACCTCTAAATTTACCTTTTAGAAAACCACGAAAAATGGTCAACCTATTTCAGTATAAGACAAATCCCAACGCACCACTTGCGTTTGCCGCATCCCTAGGAAAAAAAATTACCTTATATCCCGGTTCTACTGGTGATGTTGGCTTTGGTGTTGCTGGTAACCGCTTGCAGATTTATTCAGACAATCCCAATGCGGATGTAGCCTTAGGCTATGATGCAGCCGGAGTATTTAACGAACGGTTTGCGGTTAAACCAAATGGTGCTTTGGCAGTAAATGGCAACACTGGTGGTAATGGACAGATTTTACAGAGTAACGGCAGTGGTTCTGCTGCTACATGGGTTGGAAAACCACATGTAATTACTTTTAGCCAGACAGGAAATGCAAATTTAGGCTTAACCAATTCTGTGGCAATACCTGGTATAGATAATCAGCCTTTTAATTTAACAGAGAATTCATCCATCGTTTTTATGGCTGACCTGAATGCATATTCTCAAAGCCTTTTATATATTGCCTATTGCTATACCGAAATTCAAATATTAAATGCAGTAAACCAGGTTGTGGCAAGTGCAAGAGCCTATGAAAGCCTGCCTTCACTCAGGAAAATAAATATGAACGTTGTTGGTGCTGCAAATTTGCCTACCGGAATTTATACTATCCGAGCTGTACTGGCGAGATTAGATGCGCTTTCCGGAGCAGCCATTAGTGAGCCTGCCGGAAAATTGATTATTCAGATTTTTCCACAATAATTTTAATCTTTTTAGAAATCAAAAAATAAAACTTCTATGAAAAAATTGATATTTTACTTTGGATTAATTCTGGTTATGATTACTTCATCAATAGTAGTCAAGGCGGAAATTGATGGTGAACAGAATGCCAAAAACCAGGCAAATAACAAGGCTGGTTCTGAAGTTGACCAAAACAATAATCCTCAGAAATCGGGACAGGATAAACAATCCGGGCCTTCTGAACCTAGAACTGATACGGTACAAACATCACAACCCAGCTTGCAGTCCTATTCAAAATTCGACTTTGTTCCGGGAGCAAAAGTTATTTTCTTCGATGATTTCACAGAAACGGCTGTTGGTGATTTCCCTCCAGACTGGAACACCAACTCTTCGGGCGAAGTAGTTACCACTAATTTTTTTCCTGGTAAGTGGTTTAAGATGAAAGGATCGGGTAGCATTTATCCTGATGAAGCACTTAAGTTGCCGGATAATTATACCATCGAGTATGACATAATTGCTTCTACCGAAGATGAAGGGATTTATGCCTCTGAATTTGGATTTTATATTTACAGTGCTAAAAATCCAAAAGATTTAACGGAAGGTGGATCTGCACCAGGCCTAAAAGGTGGCATCAAAATGACTTTTGGTTACCGCAGCACTTATGGTGCTTACGACGAAACAGGGTACACCATCGATGGAGCCAAGAATGATGCTGTAATGGAAGTTGGTAAGAAGTACCATCTTTCATTTTGGGTTCAAAAAACCAGGCTGCGAGTTTATCTTGATCAAAACAAGATTTTTGATTTGCCTAAAGTATTCAAGCCAGGTTTTCAATGCAATCAGATGCGCTTTGAACTCTGGCGGTTGAGTAATCCGATGATTTCCAATTTCAGGATAGCTGCCGGATTACCTGATACCCGCAACAAGCTTATTACTGAAGGGAAACTGGTTAGCTACGGAATATATTTTGATGTAAACAAAGATATAGTTAAACCGGAATCTTATGGTACTCTTAAGGAAATATCAGCCATTTTGAACGAAGTTCCCGATGTTAAAGTAAAAATTGTCGGCCATACAGATGCTGATGGCGATGACAATAAAAACAAGGACTTGTCGAAACGCCGGGCTGCCGCTGTAAAAGCAGAACTTGTCAAAACTTTTGGAGTAAACACCGACAGGTTAGAAATTGATGGAATGGGTGAAAGTCAACCTGTTGCCCCAAACGATACTCCTGTAAATAAAGCACTAAACCGCAGGGTTGAGTTTATTAAACTGTAATCGAAACGTTCAACTACTATAGGAAAAGTAAGGAATTTCTGAAAAATAAAAAAATGGAGTAGCAGGAAGCAAACAATAACATGATTGGCTTCCCGATAAATCCATTGCTTTATTAGCAACTTTTGGTGTCTGATATTGGTAAATCCCCTTTTTTCATGATTTTGAACATAGTACATAAATATCATGTTTTTACATGATACCAATATTGTTTTCGGAACCTATTTTTGTAACTAATATTAAACATATATAATATTAGATAGCTGTATGCTGCAGTTTGCTACCCAAACACGACGATTATCCTCCTGAAATTGCAAATCTGAACAAGTTAAAATTGCGTATATGAAAACAATTCTATTCTTTCTCATCCTCGTTGCAAGCCTTAATGCAAATGCACAATGCTGGAGCAAAATATCGGCAGGAGATTATCATACTCTTGCTTTAGATGTTACCGGTAAACTTTGGGCCTGGGGTGCCAATTATGAAGGCGAACTGGGTGATGGAACAACAATAAACAGAACTACACCGGCATTTATAAATAGTTCTTCCTGGCTTGATGTTTCGGCTGGGCTTAGTCATTCACTTGGCCTCAGAAATGATGGAACACTTTGGGCCTGGGGACGAAACGGCACCGGGCAACTAGGCACTGGTACTGCTCGCGATACGAGTTCACCGGTACAATTAGGAACAGGTTCAAACTGGACGAAAATAGCTGCTGGCGCAAACCATTCAGCAGCAATTAAATCGGACGGGACACTCTGGACCTGGGGCAGCGATGAATACGGCCAGCTTGGAAATGGAGGGACTAATACTGCAATGCTTTTACCTACACAAGTAGGTTTGGAAACAACCTGGAAAAAAGTATATGCCAGTGAATACAATACGTATGCAATAAAACAAGATGGAACGCTATGGGGATGCGGTCGCAACAATGTTGGTCAGGTAGGAGATGGAACTACTGTTCATAAAAATCTGCCTGTGCAGGTTGGCACAGCTACAAACTGGTCCGAAATTTCCAGTGGTCGGTATTTTGCTGTAGGTATACAAACGGATGGTACACTCTGGGCCTGGGGCGATAATTTTTATGGCCAGTTGGGTGATGGCACCTTTGTTGAAAAAACCATTCCAACCAAAATAGGAGTCTCCACAGATTGGAAAATCATAGCTTCCGGAGCTGAACATATTGTTGCTCAAAAAACTAATGGATTTGTCTATGCCTGGGGTAACGGGCAGAATGGCGCATTAGGAATCAACAATGATGCTAAGCAAAACACTCCCGTATCACTAAATATTACAAATGTGCAATCCATTTCGTGTGGATCACTTCATTCCCTGGCAATAAAAAGTGATAATATACTATGGGCCTGGGGCAATAATGTCAATAATCAATTCGGAAACGGAACAAATACAAGTACCTTAATTCCTGTCGAAGTTGCCTGTCCTACAACAACTGCTATTCGTTTTCAGGAAGCAGCAAACAATTTTAAAATATTTCCAAATCCTGTTAAAGATATTTTGAATATTCGGAATCAGCCAGGTGTGTCAATCGAAAAAGTTGTAATTACCGATTTAACGGGTAAAAAAGTCAGTGAACAAACCAGCAATCTAACGCTTATAGATGCTGCCAATTTGCCAGCGGGAATGTATTTGCTGCAAATAACGTCTGAAGGTAGAAAAACTGTAACCAAATTCATTAAGCAATAAAATGCAAATCAGGGAATTATTACTAACAGCAAAAAAAACTATACTATGAAAAATTACCTGCTTGCATTTGGCCTGTTGATATTAATGAGTGTTTCATTCGCTCAAACCAAAACCAAACCAGCACAAAAACCGCCCACTCAAAAAGAGATGGAGGAAATGATGAAAGAAATGCAAAAAGGAATGGAGGATATGAGTGAGGAAGATAAAAAAGCAATGGAAGAAATGGGAGTTAAATTGCCTTCAATGAATGGAATGCCACAATTGACCGACCAGCAAATACAGGATGCTGTTGCCGCAAACGAAAGGATTGTGCCGGAAAAAGATGTAGCAAGAATCGCCAAAGCCTCATCTGTAACCTTAAACGATGCCGGTATACCTGCATTTATTGATAAGATTCATTCCCTGGTTACCGGCAAAATGAAGCCTGACTATTTGGTAAGGGCAGAAGAAATATATAAATTACTATCTCAAACCAGCTCCTCTCCCCAAGCTGCAAGCCAGTATGCTGTTGCTGTTCTGATGGACGGCAAACCCATGCTGGCTCTTTACCTGTTGGGCAAATCCTCTAAAAAGCTTCCCGATGCTGATAACCTGAATAATTATGCCGCAGTACTTACAAATTTTGGTGCCGAACAATTTGCCATTCCAATTTTAAATAACCTTAATACTCATTATCCTCAAAACAGTACTATTTACAATAATCTTGGCCAGGCATGGTTTGGATTAGGTGATATAGAAAAGGCGGCTGAATATATCGACAAAACTATTCGTTTATACGCATATCATCCCCAGGCGAATTTCACCAAGTGCCTGATTGAAGAAAGCAAAGGGAACATACCAGCGGCTGTTGAAGCCGCAAAAAAGAGCATAAAATTTGGCTACAGTATTAAAAAAGCTGATAAACTTGAAAAATTAGGATACAAATTAAAAAGCGAAGATATAAACTGGGATCCACCTATGCCAAAAGATGAATTGGGGCTCGCAAAATTCAAATGGCCTGCTTACCCTAAAAATGTGAAGGACAGTGAAACACTAGAACCTGCCTGGGAGGTGTTCAAGGAAGAATGCGACAATAAAATCAGCGAGTTGCAGGGGCAGAAGGAAATTTTGGAGAAACAGATGTTAGCTCAGCAGGAAATACGAACAACACAGCTTCTGCAAGCCAGTCAAACAGGTTCACAGGCATCGCTTTTTCCGGAAATGGCTTACAAGGCATTTATTAAACTGGGACCAATGGTAGAGGGGATTGAAGCAGTTAACAATTATGTTTTTGCTGATAAATTTCAACAGGTTCTGGATGCCAAGGGGAAATTAGAAGAGATGATTAGCGTAGAAACTGAAGAAATGAAGGGCTTTTATGAAAAGTACAAGGATCAGTTTGGCGAAGGGAAACCTAATCCTTATGCAGCGGCCTGTAGCGATGAAAACGCCATCAGAAATAATTTTTTGAATAATGCCAACACATTGATGCAACAAACTGAGCGGATTTATTTAAATGCTGTGAGCAGCCAGACAGATAAACTTCTATACTATCGTAAATATACTCAATGGCCTGATGAATACGCATATACAACAGTGGTTGCTCAAATTAGCTGGCTCACCATGATCTCCAGGCAAATAGTGTCGTTTAAAGATGAAAGTTCTTACTGCGGGTATGCGGACACAGACGAAAAGCCTAAAATGGATTCATTGCAGAATTTTGATGATGTTGCCTGCAAATACATAAGCACAACCAATCTGGGTTGCTTTTCAATCCGATCGCAATGCAGTCGGCTTATTGGTGAATTTGATTGCGGCGGCATTACAATAAAGGCAAAACAGAACGATGAAACTAATAGATTTTCCGGTAGTGTTTATGTAGGAGCAAGTAAGAGTGTAAGTACCGGAAAAGGACCGCTTTCGGCTGAAGCTGAACTCACCGCTGCTGTGGGTGTGGAACTGGATGAAAGTGGCAAAACTGACCTAGTTGCGAAAGTTGGTGCAAATGTTAATGTTGCCGGGCAAACTGTAGCTGGTGTTGAAGGTAGAGCTGGAGTAAACAGTGGCCCCAGCGTCAGCGGAAAAGGTATGTTGTCAGGGATTGATAAGTAATGTAAATAAATTTTAAATCAGTTAATTATTATCATGAACTACCTAACAATTCTATTTGTCTTTTTCCTTTCACTTTCTTCAACGGCACAGGATTGTACCCAGGAAGATCTGGCTCAAAAACCCGGCACCTGGAAAATTGGTCTTAAAGGTTCCATTGCAAACGTAACAGCAGCAGATTTAGCAAAAGAAAAAGCTGTTCTGGCAAGCATCCATAAAATGATTTCTTCAAATTACAGTCCCCTGGGATGTGAAGTTAGCTACAGCACTGTTTTTGGCAAATATCCTATGGAAGGGCAGGTGTATAAAGCTGATCCTTACTATTATACAATGTTCATTCTCCGCTACTTGTGTGATCAAAACAGCGCGGATAAATCAAAATATTATGTGGATATTTCTACACCTACAACAGTAAATATTGTTGCTAATGCCATATACTGGTTGAATTGTCTTTATGCAGCCAATATTCCTCCTGACGATTTCAGAGGCTATTTAAAACTGGAAGTCAGGCCGGTTAAAAAAGATGGTTATTTCTTTATGAGTAATGAAAAGGTTGATCCAAAGCAGGAAATAGTTGAATACCGCTTTCTGATTACTTATAACGACACTCTGCCATTTACCTACCTAAACCGAAAAGAATACCTTTTAATACAGAAGAAAAGACTGGAAAAATCGGTTAAAGAAAGTCCGGGTAGTGAAAAATATACTCAAAAATATTTCGACAGAATCAATGAATATTTATCAAGACCGGAGAGCGAATTAAGCCACGATGCCATTTGCATGTGGAATGATGAAGAACGGTTTGAGGGTTTTGTTGAGGAAGGCACACGCGGATCTTTTATTGCTGTAAAGCCTAATCTGGCTTATTATAAGAAAAATCTGCCGAAATCATCGCCACAGTTTTTTACTGTTATTTATAAAATAGAACACGGTGATCCGGTATTTGAGGACAATATTGCTGCTATAAAAGAAGCCGTAGATTTTGCAAAACTAAGAGGTATGCTTGGGAAATAGCATTAAATTCTATCTGGATTGCTGCAGCTAAAACATTTTCGGATAAGCCAGCTTATAAAGATTGCCAAAGATTAAAACGAATAAAAATTCAGAAAAAGTGTCATGAGAAAAATCGTAATACTCATCTTTCTTGCAGCCTTAATAGCCGGATCAGAAGCGCAAACTCCAGTAAAAACAGCTGCTAAACCGGCAAGCGGCAGTTCACTTCTCAGCGGTATTTACTGTGGCCCATCCGGAAGCTCTATTGTTTTACAGAATAATGCTAAAAACGACCTTACGCTTATCGCGAAAAAGGAGGCAGGTCAGGTGTATAGCAAAAATTCTTTCAGCTTTGCAACTTCATTTCCTAACGGTACGAAATACAAAGTCTCTCTCAAAAAAGCTCCTGCCGGGCAAACCTGTATTATTTACTCAGGAAGTGAAGGAACGATGCCTCAAAATGAAAATACACTCAGGATTTGCAGCGATTTTACCTATGACCTTGTAAGCCGGAGTTCTGATGACAAATCATTCAGCACTTTTTACGAAAGTTCTGATCCGGATGTAGGTGGGACAGCAGGCGAGGACGGTCGCTATATAGTTTTTGTGTCCTCTGCAACTTTTGCAGGTTCTTCAGGAAAGCACCGGCAGATATTCTGGCGCGACCGCAACAAAGGCACCACCAAACTGGTAAGTGCATCCGCCAGCGGCCAGGAAGGTGATGGGGATAGTTATTATCCTGCCATTTCAGGCGATGGGAAAACTGTCGTCTTCGAATCGTATTCAACCAACCTGGTTGATGGTGATAAAAATGGCTTACGTGATGTTTTCGCATGGCATTCCGCTACATGCAAAATACAAACGGTAAGCGTTGGCAAAAACGGCATTGCTGCTGATGCCGAAAGCTATGAAGCTTCTGTTTCGGGTGATGGCAACCTGGTAGCATTTACATCTGCTGCCGGTAATATTTCAGCTGTAGCAAAAGATATTTCCGATAACAATGTTTTTTTGCGCGACATGTTGCTTGATACAACCATAATGATAAGCATTGACCCCAAAACGAAAAAAGGCGGCGGAGGTTCAAAACCTTCTATTTCCTATGATGGCAGCCGGGTCGCATTTTATTCCCACACAGGAACATTGGTTTCGAATGATAACAACGGTCTCTGGGATATCTTTTTATGGGAGAAAGGTATTAAAGCGCTTAAACGGATAAGCCTTACATCGGATCATAAGGAGCGCAACCAGGGCAACGAAAGTGCCAATAGGGTAGTAGCTCCGGCAATTTCAGGAAACGGACGCTACATTACGTATGCAACCACTGCTACTAATATAGTTCCTAACGATAACAACAATTTCCAGGATGTTTTTCTTTACGACAGTAATACCGACAGTACGATAATGGTTAGTAACGCCAACGATGGCAAACAAGGAAATTCGGACAGTCCGATCGGGCAAGGTGAAAAAATTGCCATAACTTATGATGGCAGCTGGGTAGCTTTTTCGACCAATACCACCAATTTAGGTGTGCCTGCAGCAAATGTAGTAATGCACAACAGATTAACCGGGCATAACAAGGCTGTCTCCACAGTAGCTGGGAGTAGTGTCGGTCGTGCAACCCTGTCGCAGCAAGGAGGCTATGTTGTATTCGGCATTGGAGGGAAGCTTGACAGCAGGTTCCAATCATCGGGAATATTTGCAAATTTCACGGGCGTTGGACCTTGCCGTTTTTGCCCGGAATAGACCATATCCATTGCCCCGACCTTCAGGTCGGGGATACTAAAAATAGAACTAAATAGCTATTTATTAAAAGAAAACAGCAAATGAAAAAAATATTTGTCTTCTTTATTTTCTGCTTATCTGGATTGAATTTATTTGCCAAAAAGGAAACTTTTGATTTGTTTGCCTATACACCACCAACAGGATGGAAAAAAGAAGTCACCGAAAACATTATCAGTTATACCGGAATTAATAATAAGAATAAAACCTGGTGCAGGATTGGTATTGTGAAAAGCACAATCAGTAAAGGCAATATAGACGCTGATTTTAAAAGCGAATGGCAGGATTTGATTGTGAAAAACTATAATCCGACAGAAGTACCTGTATTGAATCAAGTGCATGAAACTGACGGCTGGAAGGTTAAAGAAGGAGTTGTGAAATTTAAATTCAACAATGCAGATGCCCAGGCCATGCTTACAACCATAAGTGGATTCGACCGATGTGCGAGTATTATCATCACATTAAATAGCCAGGAGTATTTAAACGACATTGACAAATTTCTGCAGTCTGTTGAATTCAAAAAGATGGGAACTGCTTCACAATCGCCTGTGACCGATATTGGCATTGATAATGGATCTCAAATTCCGGAAAAAACAAGAACAACACCGGCACAGCAAACGTATGGGAAAGCCTTTACCTATACTACCACCAACTTTGAAGACGGCTGGGTTGCATTGGAACAAGAAGATTGGGTTCAGGCAACGAAAGGAAACATGAAAGTATTGATTCATTATGCAAAAGAAGGGACAACTATCGCTGCAGATCCTGAGCCACATGTGAGCAATGCATGGAATATACTGGTTGCGCCCCGGTACAGTAACCTGCGCAATTTTAAAGTAGCTTCACCTTCTCTTGACTCTCAAAGGGCTTATTTAGGTGCAGGAGATGCCACAGATAATAAAACCGGCAGACAAGTATATGTTGCATTGTTCCGGAAAGGAAACTCTGGTTGGGTAGAGTTTATTGCACCCGATAAAAACACATTTGTCAGGGAATTCGGAACAGATGTAAACAACATAGGCTGGGATGCCAGCAGTGATACCTGGAATCCGTTACTTAAGATGTTCAACTATAACAAGTTTGCTGTTTCTGCCAATGATCTGCCTGGCAACTGGTATTCAGCAAGCGGTTCAAATGTTCAGTATTTTTATGTGTACACAGGCAATAATGCCGGCATGGCTTTTTCATCCTCAACCACTGAATTCAATTTTTACGATAACGGAACGTATAAAAGTGTTTATAAAGGTGTTGACAATACATTGAATAGTCCCGGAAACCGTTATTATGGCGAAGTTTGTGAGGGGAAAAGTATTGTTACAAACTGGCAGATTCAACTCACCAACCGTTTCAAAGGAGCCACTGAAACATTTACAGCTCAGTTCGAAGCTGTGAAAGGTGGACGGATTTTACATATGTACAGGGGCAATATCGAGGAATTACACCTTTTCAGAATGAAATAGGAATTAACTGACAACGATGTTGGTATTCCGTTTTTATCTGTTACCAACTTTATTCTTGAAAACCCTCAATCAATACTTTTATTCATTTATTGATGCACAAGCTATTTTCAGCCGTTGGGTAATTTCAGCGTATTCCTTTTCATTCAGCCGGGCGCGGTTTTCACTATCCAGGATATGTTCTTCACTCTGCTGAATTTTCTTGTACCATTCATTGCTTTCAGGCAAATCAAGTGGCTTGCGCGGAACAATGTGCAAATGTAAATGTGGCACAGTTTGTCCAGCTGAAACTCCGTCCTGTATCGTCCAGTCGAAACCATCGCAATTAAAAAAAGTTTTTAGTGACGAAGTGATTTTTCGGGCAAATACCATCATTTCGCTGAGTTCATCATCCGATAATTCGAACAGTGATTCGTAATGTTTATCTGGGATAACGAGTGAATGGCCCGGTAATATCGGGGATATATTATAAAAAGCGCTGAATAACGGAGTTGAACAAAAGGATTTTTCTGTAATTTCTTTCCGGCAGAAAAGGCATTCGGCATTCGGATTATTATTTGTTAACTGCATGGGAAAAGGGCTCTATGCTTTCATTGAATAAATTCATGTGTTATAAAATTCCAAATTCCTAATTTCAAATTCCAAAATCCAAGAGGGGAATTGTATATATTGAAGGTTTTAAGTATACTAGTCTTGGAATTTGGGACTTGGGATTTGTGGCTTGAAATTTATTCCTAGAAGAATACAAATTAAGCTACAAACTTACTGATATCTATTTGGGATAATTCCCCGTGATTTTAGAAAGGAACCTGTGAACTTTATGAAATGAGCCAACCGGTTCGGCAAACATCATAATACAACGATCGGATACATAATTAATATCTTTCCCTTCAAGATATTTTATCACCTCATCATTGCTTGACCCCTGCTGAAGCCAAAGATGTTGAATACCTTTCTTATATGCACTTTCCACAATTTTTATGGTTGATTCAGGCGGAGTATTAACAAATAATGCTTTTACATCGGGAGGAAGGGTTTCAATACTGCTGAAACATTTATCCCCTTCGAACTGAGTTAAATGAAGATTGACAGGGAGAACTTTGAGCCCCTTCTTTTTTAAAGTCTGATAAACAGCATTTCCGAATTTGTTTTTATTACGCGATACTCCAACTACTGCAATTTGCGGTTGTTGCATAAACAGGTGAATTGATTCGCTTGTTTTCATAGGGATTGATGGTTTATAGGTTAAAAGTATATTTGGCTGGAAGTCAGAAGCTGGAAGTAAAAAAAACAATTTTCCTAACCTGCAATTTTCTTGCAACTGTCTTTCTACCATCTTCCATCTTCCGACTTCCGACTTCCGTCTCCCATCTTCCGACTTCCGTCTCCTGTCTCCTGTCTCCCGTCTTCCGTCTTCCGACTTCCGTCTTCCAGCTATTCAAAAACAATCTTCATCTCGACCCGCCTGTTTTTCTGCCTTCCTTCGGGCGTTGTATTCTCCGCAATCGGTTTAATATGTCCAAACCATTCAGCTTTTATACGATCAGGCTCAACTCCTTTTTTTACAAGATAATTTTTTACAGCCAATGTGCGATTTTTTGACAGGGTTAAATTCGATGCAGGTTTACCAATATTATCAGTATGTCCGGCAAGCGAAAGTTTAAATTCGGGACGTTTCTTCATAACGTCAGCAAGTCCGTCGAGCGAACCAAGTGATGCTAATTTAATAACCGATTTGCCTGTTTCAAATTCAAGATTATCAAATGCCTTTTTAATGATTTCCTGCTCTTCTTTTTTTATCTCAGGGCATCCGTTGTTTTGAGCAATTCCGGGTATTGTAGGGCATAGATCGTATTTATCCGAAATACCATCTCCATCCGTATCCGGGCAACCTTTAAAAACGGTAAGACCTGGAATACTGGGGCAATCATCGTCTTTATCCGGTATGCTATCGTTATCGCTATCCAGGTAAGGGCATCCATGATTTTCGATAGGGCCTTTAGTTCCCGGGCAGTTATCCGATTCATCAATAATGCCGTCTCCATCACTGTCGATATACGGGCAACCTTTATTTTCCCGGGTACCGGCAACAGTTGGGCAATTATCATCTTTGTCGGCTATACCATCTTCATCCTGGTCAGGACAACCATGCATTACAATTGAGCCTGCATTCATCGGGCATTCATCATCCTGGTCGATAATGCTATCGCCATCACTATCAGGGCAGCCATTAAATGCTGGAATGCCTTTTACATTGGGACACTGGTCGTTTTGGTCAATTATGCCGTCGCCATCAGTATCAGGGCAACCGTCAAATTCTTTTAGCCCGGCAACATCCGGGCATTTGTCTTCACTATCAGTTATTCCATCGCCATCAGCATCTGGACACCCATCAAGTATCAGCAGTCCGGCGACTTTGGGGCAATGGTCTTTTTTATCCGATACGTTATCATTGTCGCGATCATGAGGACGATGATAGAAGAATGGAACTTTAAAAACCATTGAAAAGGAAGTTCCATACCTGTTTTTTGATGAAGTAAAAATGGAGAAAATATCGTTCGATCCCAGCCATAAGGATCCAATCCGCAGCCCTAATCCTACATTCCACTGCTTGAACGCATTATACTGAAACGGTACTGATATTCCGAACCATTTTTTGTCATAGCGTGGTACCAGGCTGTATGATGAAATGTAATGTACTTTATTTACGGTATTGCTTCCTCTATTTATGGCGATATAAGGGGTGAAATTAACATAAAATCCTTCAGCAACTCTTACATCAGCCTGCAAACTCATGCATAATGGGAGTTTCAGGTTGTATTTATCAGAAGCAGCATAAACATTAAATGAATCAGCAATAAATTGGTTGAAATCGTCAACAGTTTCAATATTTAAATCACCTAAATTCAGATTATTTATATTGGCATTAAAATCTCTGCTATCAGGATTCCTGCGATAGCGGACGCTTCCCAAGTCTGAAGCTGTAAAACCAATCCTGAAAAGGTATTTATCCTGATCCCTGCGCCAGAGATTGGTTTTGCCATCCATATCGTATTTGTATTTAACCCAGTTTGGCCGGTATTCATAAACAAAACCAAAGTCGAAGGATAACGAAGGATTGGCATTGAAACTGTATGTGAAGTCTTTGCTTATATTGTCGGATGTCCCATAATTCGTATATGTATTGTAGAGTGAGATGGTATTCGTATCACTTACTTCGTAATTCAGATCTTTCATAAAGAGATAGGCGGAGCCTAAACCCTGGTTTATTTTTATTGTAGTACCTGCTTTCAGGAAGTGTTTTTCCTTATCTAAAATTACACGTGCATATGTAAATCCATATTCGACCCAGGAATTTACCTGTGCATTTAAATTCTCGTTTTTTAGTTGGATATCCCAGAGACTTGTTTCCTGGTTGAGCCCATCAATCAGTTTAACAAGGGATTCAGTCATATTGTCGATGTTAACTATCGTTCGTATTGAAGGAGTAAAAGCAATGGCATCTTTTTTCGAAAGTGTAATCATAAAAGAGAAAATGTCCTGTTTCGCGCTGAATATCCCAGTCTTGTCCGTTCCATCCATATTACGGGTAATATAAGGCCCGTTAAAATCGAGGGTCTCAATTTGTTTCGGATGCGAAAGTATATATGGGTCAATGCCATAAAAGGTATTATAAATGCTGATATCTGATGAAAATAATGCCAGATCGAATTTGTACCGGCTGTCGGCTATCGAAGCAGGTTGCATCTGAACACCCGTAATTCCGGCATAATTGCTGGAGGCAAACGGCAGGAAACTCTGGGCATTTGCTTGCAGAGTCAGCAGAATCAGGAATAAAGGCAGGTAGAGTAGATTTTTCATAGTTTAAGTACCTTAAGTCTAAATTTTATCAAAAATAGTTAATTTGTTATAAAATAGAAACTTATTACCTGTAAATTAATTTTGGATATTTTAAATAGGAATATCTTTGCCATCCATATTTCGTAACTGGTTAAGGTTAATGGCTTATTCGACAAATGATTATTATAAAAGTATAGTGCTGAAATTGAAAGCATTGTATACGTATGAAGAAGCCCGTGCCATGGCTGACAGGCTGTTTGGCCATTACTTAAACCTTTCGCCGGCAAAACGGGTACTCTCCGCAAATACCTTACTTGAAGCGGATAAAATCATATTGATGGATGAGGCTTTGGATAAATTATTACGTAATGTTCCCTTACAATATGTAATTGGTGAAGCCTTTTTCATGGACATGGTGTTTATCGTTAATTCATCTGTTTTGATACCACGGCCTGAAACGGAAGAAATGGTAAGCCTGATTTTGAAACAGTATTCCGGCAGGAAGACAGGAAATAAATTAAACATCCTCGATATAGGAACCGGTAGCGGATGTATCCCGATTGCTTTAAAGCGATATATTCTTGAATCAAATATTTCTTCGATCGATGTTTCAAAAGAAGCACTTATTGTTGCGACTGCAAATGCTTCAAATAACAAAGTGGAAATTAACTTTATCGAAGCTGATATCCTTGATAAAACATATTGGAGTAGCTTACCTGAGTTCGATCTTATTGTAAGCAATCCTCCTTACGTTACAAATGCCGAAAAAGCGCAGATGCAACTGAATGTGATTGATCATGAGCCGCATGTGGCATTATTTGTTCCGGATGATGATCCGCTTATTTTTTATCGGGAAATAATTGCCCTGGCAAAATTTAAACTACATGAAGCAGGTAGTCTTTGGTTCGAGATAAATGAAATGTTTGGAAATGAGTTAAGAGATATAGCTCTGAACCAGGGATTTAAAGAGGTAAATATAATTTTTGATTTTCGGGGAAAAAGTCGATTTTTGCAATGTCTTAAATAGTAATTCTACTCATCACCAAATCATATAAATAATACTCAAAAATGACAGAAACCATTAGACACACGCTACGGGATTCAAAAGTCGCCAGATGGTCGGCTTTGGCCGTTGTAGCATTTACTATGCTCACAGGTTATTACCTCACGGATGTAATAGCTCCATTAAAAGGACTTCTCGAAGGACGTTTAGGCTGGGATAGCTCTGACTTTGGATTTTTTAACAGCGGTTACGGCTGGTTTAATGTTTTCCTGGGAATGCTGATTATCGGTGGTATTATCCTCGATAAAATGGGCGTTCGTTTTACCGGATTGATGGCTGCATTAGTTATGGTAGGCGGAACAGCAATTAAATATTGGGCTGTTCAGACTCATTCTTTGGATGGTCAGATGTGGCATGTATTGTGGTTTGATGTTAAAGCACAAGTGTTAATAGCCGGATTTGGATTCGCCATTTTTGCTGTTGGTGTTGAAGTTGCCGGTATCACAGTTTCGAAAATTATTTACAAATGGTTTAAAGGCAAAGAACTTGCCCTGGCAATGGGCCTCGAAATGGCAACCGCCAGGTTGGGAACAGCGCTTGCACTGGCTACTTCGGTGCCGATTGCAAAAGCAACCGGAATGGTTGATGTTTCGCGTCCGATTTTACTGGGTTTAATTCTGCTCTGTATTGGTCTTCTATCATTCGTAATGTACATATTTATGGATAAGAAACTGGATGCTTCGGAGGTGGATGCCAGCAAACCGGTTGTAGAAGAAGAAGCTTTCAAGTTGTCGGATATCATTATGATTGTTACCAACAAAGGTTGGTGGTACATCGCTATTCTTTGTGTGCTTTTCTATTCAGCAGTTTTTCCTTTCCTTAAATATGCAGCCGACCTTATGGTAAATAAGTTCGGAGTAAGCGAAGATCTTGCCGGAACAATTCCTTCGATGCTGCCGTTTGGTACAATACTTCTGACTCCTTTGTTTGGTAGTCTTTACGATAGAAAAGGTAAAGGTGCTACTATTATGATGATTGGAGCCGGCATCCTGATTGCAGTACATGCTCTTTTTGCCGTTCCATTCTTAAACCATTGGTTGATTGCTATTGTCTTAATACTTGCTCTTGGAGTTGGATTTTCACTTGTTCCTTCAGCAATGTGGCCATCAGTTCCGAAAATTATTCCTGAAAAACAATTGGGTACAGCTTATGCCTTGATTTTCTGGGTTCAGAACTGGGGACTTATGGGTGTTCCTGCATTGATTGGTTGGGTGCTTGATACATATTGCGTAACAGGTCAGATTATGCGTGAAGGCGTTTCAGTTAACACGTATGATTATACAATACCAATGTTGATTTTTACTGGATTTGGTGTTCTGGCGCTTTTATTTGCTTATCTGTTGAAAGCCGAAGATAAGAAAATGGGTTACGGCCTTCAGTTGCCGAATATTCAGAAATAATACTTTACAGATTAAGTTTCTATTAACATTCAGGCCGGACGGAGTTTCACAACTTCGTCCGGTTTACTTTTGCACCCTGAAGTTTAAATCCGTTTCGTACTTTTGTAATCTAAAAAAACTTACTATGAGAAAATACATCCTCAGTTTCTTACTCTTAACATTGATTGTTCCGGTTCTTTTCGCGGGAAATCCAGGAGATAAAAAGAAAAAGTCAAAACACCCTAAAAATATAATTCTGCTTATTGGCGACGGCATGGGCACAGCCCAGGTTTATGCCGGTTACACAGCAAAAAAAGGAATAATGAATATCACAGGTATGCCTGTTACCGGGTTTTCGGTTACCTATTCTGCGAACGACTACATTACTGATTCAGGTGCCGGCGGTACGGCCTTGTCCACCGGGGTGAAAACAAAAAATGGCAGTATTGGTGTTGATTCAAGTGGTAAGCCGCTTGAGACTATACTTGAGAAAGCCGAAAAAAGTGGGCTTTCCACCGGCCTTGTTTCTACTTCATCCATCACACATGCTACGCCGGCTTCATTTATAGCTCATACTGCCAACCGCTCAAAATATTCTGATATTGCTCTCGACTTTTTGAAGACTGATATTGATGTATTTATTGGCGGAGGTTACAAGGATTTTGCAAAACGGGCTGATAGCTTAAACCTGATCGACAGCCTGAAAGCCCGTGGCTACTTTATCGCCCGCGATCTGAAAGACGTAAATTTAAAATCAACTGACCGCCTGGCAGCTTTACTGGCCGATGAACATATGCCACAGATATCGAAGGGACGTGGAAACATGCTTCCTGATGCTACCGAAATGGCAATCAGTATACTGGATAAAAACGACAAAGGTTTCTTCATTATGATTGAAGGCTCCCAGATCGATTGGGGCGGTCATGCCAATGATGCTGCTTACATAGTTGACGAAATGGTAGACTTTGACAATGCGGTTGGCAAAGCGCTTGAATTTGCAAAAAAAGATGGCGAAACTCTTGTTATCGTTACAGCCGATCACGAAACCGGCGGATTCGGTTTAATAGGTGGCAGTATTGCATCCGGTGATATTCAGGGCGCATTTCTGATTAAAGACCACACTGCTACCATGGTTCCTGTGTTTGCGTATGGTCCTGGTTCCAAAACATTTACCGGCGTTCAGGATAATACTGATATATTCAAAAAATGTGTAAAATTGTTCGGATTTAAATAGTAACGCGATGCTTCGCATCTCTGCCCGGAAATTTTCGTTGATGAATTTATTGAAAAGTGAAAAGAACTTCAACCATGCGACTCTTAATAGTTTCAGCTACTTCGCTTGAAATTAAACTTCTGCTTTCGGAACTTGGTAAAGGCAGGATTTTGCATAACCATGTTACCCGATACAGGTATAAGCACTTTCAGGTTGATATTCTGGTAACCGGCGTGGGAATGGTGCCTACAGCCGTATTAACCGGCATTGCACTTTCCCGGTATTCGTATGATGCTGTAATCAATGCCGGTATCTGCGGAAGCTTTAACCGTGACATTCCAATTGGTAAAGTCTTAAATATTAACACGGATTACCTGCCCGAAACTGGTGCTGAAGATGGCGAACACTTCCTTTCGATAATCGATCTGAAACTCCTGGATCAGGATGAATTTCCCTTTTTCGGAGGTAAACTGGTAAATGATTCCGTTTTCGATAGCAGCCTGGTCAACGGATTACTACTCTCAACCGGAGTGACTGTAAATACGGTTCATGGCAACGCACAAAGTATTTTAACATTCTTCTCCAGGCATAGTGTGGATGTTGAATCCATGGAAGGTGCCGCGTTTATGTATGCCTGTAAAGTGCTTAAGGTTAGGTTTATACAGGTGCGGAGTGTTTCTAATTATATTGAGGACCGTGATATGTCGAAATGGGATATACCACTTGCTGTTAAAAATCTGAACCATTTCCTGTTGGATTTGTTGGAAGAGTGAGGAAGGGAAGGGTGGTTGAAGGAAAATAGAAAATAGTTTTAAGTCCTATGTTTCTAATTCAAAGAACCAAATTTTAAATCACAACTCACAACTCAAAAATCACAACTCACAACTCAAAAATCATAATTCACAAATCAATAGCCCTAAATCCCAAATCACTATTTTCTATTTTCCATTATCCATTAACTTCAACCCTACATGAAACTCACCCTCGCTTTTTCCCCCTGTCCCAACGATACATACATTTTCGATGCCATGGTTCACCAGAAGGTGGATACTGAAGGGCTTGAATTTGAATATAGTATGGCAGATGTTGAGAAACTGAACGGGGACGCGTTTGCCGAAAAACCCGATGTAACCAAGCTAAGCTTTCATGCTTTTATTCACCTGGCTGGCCGATACCTTTTACTCGATTCGGGAGCAGCGCTTGGTTTTGGTGCCGGACCACTTGTGATAAGTAAAAATCTAAAGGATTTTGAGGAACTCAACGGTAAAACTGTTGCTATACCTGGAAAATATACCACTGCAAACCTATTGTTTTCAATGGCATTGAACAAAGCGGAAGTTCTTAAAAAGGAAGTCTTGTTTTCGGAAATAGAAAATGTCATTCTTTCCGGAGAAGTCGATGCCGGTGTTATTATTCACGAAAGCCGGTTTACGTATCAGTTAAAGGGTCTGCACAAACTGATTGATCTGGGCGAATACTGGGAACAACTCACCGGCTCGCCAGTTCCATTGGGAGGAATCGCCGCTCACAAGAGGTTAGGTAGCGAAGTAATCGCAAAAGTAAACCGATGTATACACCGCAGTGTTGAATATGCAAATCTGCATAAAGGTGAATTAAATGAATTTATCCGTTGTAATGCCCGCGAAATGGATGATTCTGTAATGCAGAAACACATTGATCTGTATGTGAACAATTTTTCTGTAAGCCTTGGTATGCAAGGGAAACAAGCCGTAACTCAAATGTTTGAGTTTGCCATTGCTGCTGGAATTATATCAAAAATGCCTGAAAGAATTTTTGCTCCTGACCTTTAGTGCCAGATTTGAATTTCGTCAGTTAGTTTTGTTAAAACAAGAAATCTTTGCTATTCATATAAACGGCTACTGATTCCCTTTGTTGATTTCTTTTTTTAAGTACTTTTGTTTGAATTTCAAAACGCACTTCAGTTGAAATATTTACTTGTATTGTTTGTTGTACTTTCTTTTGGGTCAGTCACTTTTACAGCATTTGGCCAGGTTGAAAGGGGAGGAGTTCCCAGGAGTTTCCAGTTTCAGAAGAGTTTAAAATCACAATCTTTACAGGTCGAAATTGCCGCTCCGGATATGCTTTCCATACAGAAGGAAGATTACGACGATGCCATGCGCGAGAAATCATACCGGGTTGGAGTGGAAGTTCCTGTTTCAATTTCAACCCTTAACTCAGGGCAATGGGATGATCTTCCGGGTGGTGGCCGTATATGGCGGGTAACCCTGGTTTGTAAAGGAGCTCAGGCAATTGGCTTGAATTAT
>CAIRMR010000087.1 GCA_903879715.1 uncultured Bacteroidales bacterium | reverse complement strand
GACGCAAGCATTGCGTCTCTATTATGCAAACCAAAAATGAAACATTGAAATATAAAACCATATCTTAATTTCTGTAGAGACGCAAGCATTGCGTCTCTACAGAAAACAAAAACATTCCTTTTCAATACAAATTATTAATCGAAAACATGATGGACACTGGTCAAAAACTAAATATTCTATCCCTGGAGGACTCGGTCCTGGATTTTGAACTGATTCGCGACCAGTTGATCCATGCCGGGTATAACCTGAATATAGAACGTGTCGAAAAAGAAACTGAATTTGTATTTTTATTGAGAAGCGCAAAATATGATATCATATTAGCTGATTTCAGATTACCCGGTTTTGATGCTTTTGCTGCGCTGCAATTATGCATGGAGATATGCCCCCAGGTTCCGTTTATCTGTGTTTCGGGTATGATAGGCGAAGAGACAGCTGCTGAAATCATTAAACAAGGCGCTGTCGATTATGTGTTAAAGGATAAAATAGGGCGGCTCCCCTCTGCCCTTGAACGTGCTCTTAATGAAGCAAAAGAAAAAGAATCACGAAAGCAAGCCGAAGAAGCATTGCGCGAAAGCGAACAAAATTACAGAACCCTGGCGGATTCAGGACAAACATTGATATGGGCATCAGGAATGGATAAACGATGCAATTATTTCAACCTTGTATGGCTCGATTTTACCGGACAAAGCCTTGAGCAGCAACAGAATGATGGCTATCTGAAAAGCATACATTCTGGCGATCTGCAACTACGAACGCTGCTATACCAGGAGGCCTTTGACCAGAGAGAGAAATTTAGTGCAGAGTATCGTTTGTTGCATCACAGCGGTGAATACCGTTGGGTTCAGGAAAACGGGAGTCCCAGGTATTCCAGCACAGGTGAATTCCTGGGCTATATCGGGCAGTGCCAGGATATAACCATGCGTAAACAAACTGAGCTCGAACTACAGAAAAAAAACGAAGAACTTCAGAAGCTGAATGCTGAAAAAGACAAATTCTTTTCCATTATTGCCCATGACCTTCGCAGCCCTTTTTCCGCATTCCTGGGCTATACACAAATGATGGAAGAGGAAATGGAAACCTTTACGATGGAAGAGCTGCGAAACATTGCCTCTACTATGCGAAAGTCGGCCAGCATGCTTTTTAACCTGCTCGAAAACCTCCTGGAATGGTCGCGCATGCAACGTGGATTAACTAGTTTTAAGCCCGAATTATTCCTGTTACACGAACAGATTGAAGCCAGTATTGAGTTAGTTCGCGACGCAACCGAGAAGAAAAAAATAAGGATGCGGATGGATATTCCGGACGATCTGCCTGTATTTACTGACCTGCAGATGTTCGAAAGCCTTATACGTAACCTGGTTTTCAATGCCATAAAATTTACACCTCAGGGAGGTGAAATTAAAATCGAAGCTAAGACAATTCCAGGTAATTCGGTTCAGGTATCGGTTAAAGATACAGGTATTGGAATGAATAAAGACATGTTGGATAAGCTTTTCCGGATGAATGAAGGCACTAACCGAAAAGGCACCGGAGGTGAACCCAGTACAGGTTTGGGGTTGATACTATGTAAGGATTTTGTCGATAAACTTGGTGGGGAGATATGGGCTGAAAGCGAAGAAGGGGAAGGCAGCACATTTTATTTTACGCTTCCCGGCAGTAATGAACCGGAGGGCAAAAGTGACATCAGAAATATTGTTTCCCCGCATAAAACCTATACTGGAATTAAGCCGCTGAAAATTCTGATTGCCGAAGACGACGACACTTCGGAAATGCTGATTGCGATAACACTTAAAAAATTCAGCAAAGTATTTTTAAAAGCAGCCACAGGAAGTGAAGCGGTAAAAATCTGCCGTGCCAACCCCGATATCGATTTGATAATGATGGATATTCAAATGCCTGAAATGGATGGGTATGAAGCAACCCGGCGTATCAGGCAGTTTAATTCCAATGTGGTTATTTTTGCGCAGACAGCCTTCGGAAAAATTAATGAACCCGAACTGTCCAGGGAAGCAGGTTGCAACGAATATATTACGAAACCTTTAAACCTGGATACGCTCAGGAAGCTGATGCTGAAACATTTTTGAGGGTGAGAGAATGCTGATAGGGAATGTCTCAAATATCTTGTTTACACAACATAATTTACAGTCTCTTGATACTCCCGGCAGCTACAGAGACTCAGGGAGTATTTTGTTGATTAATATGCTATAAGGTCTTTAAATTTAAACAATAGGTAACTAATCAGTTTGTCTAAAGTATTGAAAAACAAATATATGCCACAGATAACACAGGTTTCACAGACAATTATTCATCATTTTTAATTGAAATTAATTGAGAAACTGCTAAAAGCAGTTTAAAATCTGTGTAATCTGGTGCGCCACGAGGCGTGCGTTTATTAAAACAAATACCTATAAGGATGAAAGAACCTTACAACCCAATTTGCCGTTCAGGTTGAAGACCGCCCGACGCACTGTCAGGAAACGAGCTTTGTGAAGCTTGGGCG
>CAIRMR010000086.1 GCA_903879715.1 uncultured Bacteroidales bacterium | reverse complement strand
ACCTCGTAAATCGTACCTCGTAAATCGTACCTCGTAAATCGTACCTCGTAAATCGTACCTCGTAAATCGTACCTCGTAAATCGTACCTCGTAAATCGTACATCTGAAATCATACATCCGAAATCCAAAATCCCTATGCCTCGTCGCCAACTTCCTTTTTTTGAAAATGTTACCATTATTGATGCCGGAGCCGAAGGCAAAGCCGTTGCGCGTGTGAACGATTTGGTAGTCTTTGTTCCTTTTTGTGTTCCCGGCGATATTGTCGACATACAGGTTATTTCGAAACGAAAAAGCTATTGCGAAGGGAAGGCCATTAAATTCCATCATTATAGTGAATTAAGAGTTGATCCATTTTGCGAACACTTTGGCACTTGTGGCGGATGCCGCTGGCAAAATCTGTCTTACGAGCAGCAGTTGAAATACAAGCAAAAACAGATTGATGATCATTTTACACGAATCGGTAAATTCCCGTTTCCAACATTAAAACCTATTTTAGCATCACCATTTACAACCGGTTATCGCAATAAGCTGGAATATACTTTTTCTGATAGACGCTGGCTGAATGCAGATGACATGGCTTTACCCGACGATGAGCGCCAGTCCAATGGTCTTGGATTTCACATTCCGACTCTTTTCGATCGTGTACTTGATATCAAACATTGCTACCATCAACCGGAACCTTCCAATGCAATCCGTTTGGCTGTCAGGGATTTTACGCTTCAAAAAGGCTGGAGTTTCTACAATCCGCGCAGCCACGAAGGGTTTATGCGAAACCTGCTCATCCGAAATACACTTGCCGGTGATTGGATGGTAATTGTAGTATTTGCTTATGAAGCCCCCGAAGAAGTTTCAAAATTAATGACTTTCATAGCTGATAGCTTTCCACAGATAACTTCCCTGATATACGTAATAAACACCAAGCAGAATGATACTATTACCGATCAGGAAATGCGTTTATGGAAAGGCCTGCCATACATTACTGAAGTAATGGAAGCTCCTGTTGAAGGCGGCCGCCGTCTTCAGTTCAGGATTGGGCCTGTTTCATTTTACCAGACTAATCCGCACCAGGCATATTATTTATATAAAACAGCATTTGACCTGGCCGATTTCAAAGGAGACGAACTGGTTTATGATTTATATTGCGGCACCGGAACTATAACCAACTTTGTGGCGCCATATGTCAAAAAAGCAGTAGGAGTGGAGTATGTGCCCTCAGCAATTGATGATGCTCATATCAATTCTGAATTAAATAATATTGAGAATACCGTTTATTATGCCGGTGACCTGGCCAAAGTTTTAAATGCGGAATTTGTTATACAAAATGGTCGGCCGGATGTCATCATCACTGATCCGCCGCGAAATGGAATGCACGAAAATGTTGTGAAACAAATCCTTGAAATTGAACCTCAGAAAGTAGTTTATGTAAGCTGTAACCCCGCAACCCAGGCACGGGATATAGCTCTAATGATCGAAAAGTATGAAGTTGCAGCTGTTCAACCGGTTGATATGTTTCCCCATACGCACCATGTCGAAAATGTGGTTTTGTTGACTAAGCGGTAATACTTCCGGCTTTATTCAGGATAATATCTTTCAATTCCTCAACATCAGGATTTGTAGCTTCGATTGTAAGCTGCGCCTGGTGGTAGAATTGCTCACGCGTTTTTAGATGCGCTGTAATTTTCTCCAATATATCTGTACCATCCATTTGTTGAAACAATGGCCTTTTCCATGCATAAGGACCAATCCTTGTTAATATTAACGATGGTTTTGCTTCCAGGTAAATTGTAATTCCAGTCTGGTTCATCAATTCCATATTGTTATGAAAACAGGGAACTCCTCCACCGGTTGAGACCACAATATCCGGTATTAACGCAATATCATTCAATACTTTATGTTCCACATCGCGGAAAGCAGTTTCACCATATTTGCTGAAAAAATCAGGAATGCTGACCTTGTACCTGGATTCAATTTCAGTATCAAGGTCAATCCATGAAATACCAAGAGCCTTTGCCAGGCTTCTGCCTAACGTGCTCTTTCCGCTTCCCATGTAACCGATCAGGTAGATTTTCATATCGCAAAGTTAATTCTCTTTCGGAAATTTACATATTATTCTGAAGGATTTAATGAATTACATTAATTTTGGACAAATGTTTTTTTTATTCCCCGATTTGAAAGCCGGGACCTTAAGGTTAGATAATTCCTCATTAATCCCCGACTTGAAAGTCGGGGCAATTGAAGTCAATAACCTGAAGGTCGGTGTAATTGATTCGAAAGATTTATTAAGCATACCATTTAGTTGAACATTTTTCATTAACCATTAACTATTTTCTATTAACCATTAACTATTCCCCCAATGCCCTCCACACCTCATGAAATTTTAAAAAAATACTGGGGATACGATTCATTCCGGTCGTTGCAGGAGGATATTATCATTTCCGTTCTTCAGGGAAAGGATACACTGGCACTTCTGCCAACTGGTGGTGGCAAATCCATTTGTTTCCAGGTTCCGGCCATGTGTAAAGAAGGATTGTGCCTGGTAGTTACTCCCCTTGTCGCGTTAATGACAGATCAGGTAGAGAATCTGAAACGACATGGCATTGTTGCGGTCGAGATGCACTCAGGAATGCATCCAAGGGAGATTGAGATGGCTTTTGAGAAGTGCGCCGATGGAAGGGCCAAATTTCTTTATCTGTCGCCTGAGCGGCTCGAAACAAGGAAATTCAGGGAGATGCTCCGTGGCATCAATGTGACTTTGATAGCTGTGGATGAAGCTCACTGTATCTCACAGTGGGGTTACGACTTTCGTCCTCCTTACCTGAGGATCGCCGAAGTACGGAATATTTTTCCACATGTTCCTGTGCTTGCATTAACGGCAACCGCTGTGCCAAGAGTTGTTGAAGATATACAGTTAAAACTGGAGTTTCAGAATAAAAATGTTTTCAGCAAGAGCTTTGTCCGGAATAACCTGGCTTATGTAGTTTCACGCGAAGATGATAAAATAAAGAAATTGCTCAGGGTTTGTAGCGGAGTGCAGGGTTGCGCGATTATTTATGTCCGCAACCGCAGGCTCACTAAAGAAATTGCCGAAGTCTTGATGCACAATGGAATATCAGCCAATTATTATCATGCCGGTCTTGAACCAGCGATAAGGTTAACGAGGCAACATGACTGGATGAGCGGGAAGACCCGTATCATTGTGGCAACCAATGCTTTCGGGATGGGGATTGATAAGCCTGATGTACGTTTGGTTGTGCACCTTGATTTGCCGGATACACTGGAAGCCTATTACCAGGAAGCGGGCAGGGTAGGGCGCGATGGCGAAAAATCCTATGCAGTGATGTTGTTTAATGAACACGACATTGTTAACAGCCGGCATCACCTCGAACTGGCATGGCCCGATCCGGAAACTGTCCGGCAGGTATACCAGGCACTCGGAAATTTCTTACAACTGCCTGTAGGAGCCGGAAAAGATGTTTCCTTTGATTTCGACTTTGAGAAATTTAGCGGTACTTACAAAATGAAACCGGTTACGGTCTTCAGTGCTCTGAAAATTCTTGAACGTGATGGTTATATTACCTTGAACGATGCTTGGGACGATCCTTCCAGGTTGTTTTTTGCTTGTTCTAAAGAAGATTTGTACCGCTATCAACTTGAAAATGCTGAAGCAGATAAAATATTGCGGATTATTCTACGCTCATACAGCGGCGTGTTCACAGATTTTACGCGCATCAACGAAAATGAAATCGCCCGCCGCTCAGGGATTGATTCACCTAAAGTCACGGAGTTACTCACAAGGATGCAACGAATTGGAATTATAGATTATCTGCCAAATAAAAGCACTCCACAGTTAATCTTTAATACCGAAAGACTTAATCCGGATGATATTGCACTTTCAAAAACGTTTTATTCCACACGTAAAAAAGAAGCCTTTTCAATGCTGGAGAGTATAATAAGCTATGCCACATCCGAAACGGAATGCCGCAGCAGGATGCTGGTTGCCTATTTTGGTGAAAAAAAGTCGGAGAATTGTGAGGTCTGTGATGTTTGTCTGAAAAGAAGGCGAAAAGAAATAAACGGAAAGAAATCGTTAGAAATCGAACAAACCATTTTTATTGTTTTATCAAACGGATCGAGTTCTGTTACTGATCTCGTTCGTGTATTGAATAAATATAAAGAGAATGATGTTCTCTCTATTCTAAGATATCTTATTGAAGAAGGCCGCATTCAGGAAGAAGGTGAAATTCTGAGGCAGATTTAATTTTTCTTTTTAACCAGGAATGGGCAGATTGTAATTTTTAAACAGTAGAAATGAAAGTCTTGTCCGCTTTTTTAAATATGGGAAATTAATATTAATCGATTGTTAAATTAATCAGATTCTGATGCCGGAAAAGCCTTGTTTACCACGAGAATTTTATACCAGGCCTGATGTAGTTCAAATCGCCCGTGAATTACTTGGTAAAGTTTTGTACACATCAATCAACCATGAAATAACCGGTGGTATAATTATTGAAACTGAAGCGTATGCCGGAGTGATTGATAAAGCATCGCATGCCTATAATAACCGGCGTACCGCCCGGACCGAAATAATGTACCGCGAAGGAGGCTGTGCTTATGTATACCTCTGTTATGGTATTCACCCTTTATTCAATATAGTTACCTCCGTCCAGGATGTTCCGCATGCGGTTTTAATTCGAGGTATTAATCCGCTGTATGGAATTGAAATCATGAAAAACCGTAAAGGAAAAATTAAATTAATTCCAAAAGATGGAAATGGTCCCGGAAATATTACAAAACTATTGGGAATAAGAGTCGAACATTCAGGTATTAATCTTAGTATTGATTCATATGCGGAAGAAGGAATCTGGCTCCAGGATGAAGGAATCCAGGTTTTGGATTCGGAGGTGAAGTCAAGTCCGCGGATTGGCGTGGATTATGCGGGCGAAGATGCAAAACTGCCGTATCGGTTTCAATGGATAAAAAAAATAGAGCCCCTTTTTTGAAGCTCTATTTTTTTTCTAAAATAAACCGAAAAACCTATTTGACAGTTTTCACCAGGTCAGCACCAGGTTTAAATTTAACTACTTTCTTTGCAGCAATTTTAATTTCTAAACCGGTTTTTGGATTACGGCCTTTGCGGGCAGCACGTTTTGAAACGGAGAAAGATCCAAAGCCAACCAATGCTACGCGGTCACCTTTTTTCAAAGCTTTATTTGTAGAGGCAACAAAAGCATCTAGAGCCCTTTTAGCATCAGCTTTAGTCATGCCGGCTTCAGCGGCCATTGATTCAATTAATTCTGCTTTGTTCATTTGATTGATTTTTAAGTTAATAAAAAAGTTTTGTTCAATACAAATATAGTGTTAAAATCAGTGATATCAACATGTGTAGGAGAATAAACTGTGTTTTTGTTAATAAAGACGGCAGTTTGTTAATAACTTTGCTGTAATACCAGCTGTTTTAAGCATTTTTTACAGCATAATCTGAATTATTCAAATCGAAAATGGCTGGATATATGAATACCACGAAGGAATTCAGCTGTATTCAGGCGTTTTTTTCCTTCCATTTGTAGTTCTTCAATCTGAATTAATCCGTCCCCGGTAACAACTAAAAATGAATTTTTATTATCGGTAATAATGGTTCCCGGCAATCTGCCTGTATCTGCCAATTGAAATGATGTCCTGAATATTTTAACCTGTTTCGCTACTTCATGATCAGTAAGCAGGTTTGAAAACGCGCCGGGAAAAGGCGATAAGCCTCTCACTAGATTATGAATTTTAACACATTGATCTGTCCAATTTATCCTGCAATCGGCTTTAAATATTTTTGGAGCTGGGTTTAATGTTACTTTTTCTGAAATAATGTTTTCCTGTCTTTGTGCATTAACACTTCCCGTTTTAATCATTTTAAGCGTTTCCAGCATAACTTCGCCTCCGGCAACCATCAGTTTGTCATGAAGTGCGCCGGCATCGTCAGAGGACAGGATTGGCAGTTTGCGGGAATGTATAATATTGCCGGTATCTATTTCCTGTTCAATAAAGAAAGTAGTCAGACCTGTTTCGGTTTCCCCGTTAATTATTGCATGATTTATCGGAGCTGCACCCCTGTATTGCGGTAATAAGGAAGCGTGAAGGTTTAAGGTTCCATATTCCGGCATCTGCCACACAACTTCCGGCAACATCCTGAACGCGACAACAAGCTGTAAATTGGCATTTAAACCTTTTAATTCTTCAAGAAAATCAGGGTTTTTCAGCTTTTCTGGCTGCAAAATCCTGATGTTGTTTGCAAGAGCAAATTCTTTAACAGCGGAATAATGTATTTTCTGTCCCCTGCCGGCAGGTTTGTCAGGAGCTGTAACAACGGCCAAGACATTGTATCCGGCCTGAACAATGGCACGCAAAGGTTCAACCGCAAATTCCGGTGTACCCATGTAAATGATACGTAATTCCCTGTTCATGGCGTGTCGTTAAACAAAAAATACCTGAAGTTCATCCAGGTATTCTTTAAATTTATAGCGTAGTGAAATTATTTGCGAATCTCTTTTGAATTCCGGAAGATGATGAACGATTTTTTATTTTTGAAGTACCTGAACTTCATAATTTTAAAACCGTTACTCCTTGTTCTTAAATCATTTTCACTTTAATTATTGAGGTTTTCTTATAAAAAGAAAATGTTATTTTGTGAGTTTAGCTTTGGCTTGCTCGATGTATTTATCAATATCTCTGGCTTCTGCACTCTTTACGTGTTCTTTTTGGATTTTTTCATACAGCTCAACTGCTTTGTCGAATTTGCCCTGGTCTTCGTAAATAAAGGCTGCCCTCATCAGAAAAAGAGGAGTGGTTAAATCATTTACCTGCTGCTTCGATGCTTTGAGGTAATACTCAACGGCCTCGTCTTTTTTGCCAAGTTCCATGTATGCATCACCAATACTACCTGTTGCTATTGGGCCAACAAACTCGTCATCACTATCAAATTTTTTCAGGTAAGTGATAGCATCTTCAAATTTACCTTGTTTCAGGTAAATGATACCTGCATAGTATTTTGACAAATTTGCAGCCTTTGTCATGCTGTAATCTTCAATAATAGCCAAAAATCCCGGAAAATTAGCGTCACCGTTCAATGCTTTGTTCAGCGAATCCTGTTCGAAATATTTCTGAGCCATGAACATTTGTCCCTGGGCTGCTTTTTCGCGCGGAGCTATATAAAGTTTCTGGAAAGCAAAAACCCCTAATACAATAACAACAGCAGCACCTATAACTATCGTCAGTATCTTCTGGTTTTTTTCAATAAATTTTTCTGATTTCGACAGAGCTTCTTCAACCTTGTGGATTTTCTCTTCAGTATTGTCAATTTTCTTGGCCATAATTCTTATTTTTGAGGCGCAAAAGTAGACTTTTTTTAGGAAATAATAATCATGCTTTGCTTTTTTTACTAACATATAGTTGAAAATCTGAAATAAGTGATTCATAAGGTGTTCTAACGTTGTAGTAACAATTGAGTTTTAAGCTATTCTTTCTTCCGATTCCCTCTTTGCTTTGAAAAACTGAGATCCCTTTAATTTCAGGTTGAATAGTTTCAAAACAAACAGTATTCAATGGAAAAGTCTACATTTGACTAATCGTAAAATGAGAATGCATAGTGGCATGGAAGATTTAGGCTATAAAACAAGTTTGAGTGATTTTTTCAGGAATCTGAAACTGGAAAAACGCAATGAATTGATGGACCGTGTGCTGGCGGACCGTACCAGGTATATTACAGTTGCCCTTGAAAATATTTATCAGCCTCACAATGCTAGTGCAGTGCTCCGTTCATGTGATTGTTTCGGAGTTCAGGATGTCCATATTATTGAAAACTCTTACGGATATGAACTAAATCCTCATGTTTCGTTAGGTGCCGCGCAATGGCTTACGTTGCACCGGCATAATATCCTGGATAATAATACAAAGGAATGTATCGATGGATTAAAAAAAGACGGTTACCGGATCGTTGCAACAACTCCTGATCCGAAAGCGGTTGCAATTCACGACTTTGATGTTACTAAAGGGAAATTTGCATTGCTTTTTGGAACTGAGAAATTTGGATTAACTCCCGAAGCGTTTGAAATGGCTGATGAATATATCCGGATTCCGATGTATGGATTTACTGAAAGTTTTAATATTTCGGTTTCCGTTTCTCTTTGTCTATTCCATTTTACAGAGCGGATCCGGGTCGAAAAAGCGGATTGGCAGTTGTCAGAAGAAGAACAAACCGATATTTACCTGCAGTGGTTCCGCAATACCATAACCAATAGTGAAATGATAGAACGAAAATTCCATGCAGAATATTTTTCTAAATAGTTATAAACATTAAAGACTGCCTTCCCTGGTCAATACTAAAAATTATTAGGTACTCTGGTTTAATTCAACAGAAATATTTTTTTTAATTGCGATGAGAACCAATTTTTATTAATTTTACGCCACGACCATAACAACTTAAATACTATATATCATGGGAAAAGGAGATCAAAAATCACGTAGGGGCAAAATTATTATTGGTTCCAGCGGCGTTCGCAGGCCGAAATCCTCTAAATCAAAAACCTTAGTTAAAGTTGAAGCAGTTGAAAAAATTAAAACGGTTGCTGAAAAACCAAAAGCTGAGCCTAAACCAAAGGTTAAAGTTGCTGAACCAGCCGCAGCCATTACATTAGCTGAAGTAGCTGTTACTCCTGAAAAAGTTGTTAAAAAAGCAGTGAAAAAGGTAAAAGAAGAAGCAGCTGAATAAAAATTATACGTTGAGACACAAAGTTTTAATCATGTGAGGGAAGAAGTTCTCTCACATTTTTTTTGTACATATTTCCCCGCTCCTCAAAATTCTTAAACATATCATAACTGGCGGAAGCCGGCGAAAGCAGGCATATCTTCCCTTTCCCGGTTACTTCGCTTGCAATTGTTACAACTTGTTTAAAATCTGTTGCTGAATAAAAATTAATACTCCCAACACCGTATTCATTGAATTCTTTCTTCATTCGGATACCTGCTTCACCTACAAAAATAATATTTGATACTCCGGATAAATTCAAAAAAGGATAGAGGATGTTATATTCAATTCCCCGGTCGAAGCCACCAAGGATAACCGTATCTACAATCTGAAGTGTTTTAATAGCTTCGATGGTTGCTTCCGGAATGGTTGCAATTGAATCATTATACCAAATAATGCCGGCATAATTTCCAACCAGTTCAATGCGATGTTCAAGGCCGTTAAATGATTTGATTCCCGAACTGATTTGATGTGTAGACGCTCCACTCAGATAACATGCCGCGCTTGCAGCCATAATATTATAAAGGTTATGATGACCTTTTAGCGGCTGGCCCTGGCTGGTGTCATATAATTTGATTACCCTTCGCCCATAATGCAATTCTATGCTTTCATTTTCAATTCTCAGTTCAGTTTTTGATCGGGGCTCAAGCGAAAATGCCAGCGACTGAGTTTCAAGCTCAACAGAGTTTTTCAGAAGCTGGTCAATGGTTTCATTATCCCGGTTATAAAGAAAATAATCGGACGCACCCTGGTATTTCCCAATGTTAAATTTGGCTGACTGGTATTCCAGGTACGTGTAATAATGATCCAGGTGTTCCTGGAAAAGATTAAGGAACACCGCTATATGAGGAGCGTGCGAAATGTATTCAAGCTGATGTGATGACAGTTCTAATACAATTATAGTATCGGTGCCAATTTCGTTTACACAATCAAAAGGAGGAATACCGATATTTCCAACCAACAAAGTATTTACACCTGCGTTTTTCAGAATATGAAACACCAGGCTCGAAGTTGTGCTTTTTCCTTTTGTTCCTGTAATACCAATGGATTGATGTCCATAACACTGGAGAAAAATATCGGTTTGCGAAGTCAGCCGAACTTTCTTTAATTCAAGAGGTAATGTATTGGATGGAATTCCCGGTGATTTAATTGCAGCATCAAATTCATCGATGTGTTGCATGCAGTCTTTTCCCGAAATAAATTGAAGATTGGGATCATTCCTCAGAATCTCATCATTCTTTACTTTATCGTTTTCATCAATTATAGTTAAAGTCTTGATAGGGAAAACTTTGCGTATAAGCTTATAGGTTGATCGCCCTTCACGTCCAAATCCTAATAAAGCCAGGGATTTATTTTCGAAAAGGGTTTTTATCAATTCGTTCATTTGAGTTTCTGTTTAATGATTTCAAGGAATCTGGATTCCAGGAAATGATCGTTGTTAAATTCATTCAGTATTTTATCAGCAAGCCTGGCATCGCCTTGTGAAAAATTGGTGGTATTACTGTAATAGTCTATCAGTAGTGGAGGCTTTTCGTGTTTATGCCGGGCAATATACATATGAAGCGCGGCGTTTACCTCGTCAATTGTGCCCACACATTCAAAAGGTTTAACTTCGTCAATTCCGGTAAGTTCTTTCAGGTATCCCAGCATCTGAGGAAGCTCAAACAGGTTTTTGCCAAAAATATGAACCATTTCAATCACAGGTATAAACGGGCTGAGAATGGTAAATGCAAACAAGCATTTGGAGCAATTGCAGCACCATATATCCGTTTTGCTGCCAGCATTACAACTTTTAAAAACAGGATAATATTTGACTTGTTCAGCAAATAACTGTGCTATCCTGAGTTCATTCAGTGGCCTGAGAAAACTGAAATAATTAAAATCGGCTGAAATATATTGTTTCAAGTAATCCCTGAAATCCGATTCAAAAGCAAATGATTTTGAATATTGATGGTTAACATCAGTCCCGGCAACTGTGGGTTCATTAGCGCTTGATTCGTTGGATAAAGCAATATGCCTGTGACCCGAAATAGCTGAAACAAGTAGACTATAAAAAGCCAGCATAGCCGAGAAAGGAGTATGCCCATTCAGGAAACCTTGCGCATTCAATTCCAGTAAAAGAGGATCGAGTCGTCGGTTGACTTCAATAAATTGATCTTTGCCAAAACCTGCAACCCGCACGCATTCGAGGGTTGCGCCTCTTGGATTCATAATAAACGGACGGATATTTTCAGTTTTACCCAGTAATTCTAATGTTACTACTGAATCTTTTCCGCCTCCGACCGGGACAATTACAGTTTCGTCGAGGCTTACAGATTGAGGTGCAATGGTTTCACCCGAAGAAGAAATCGTCATAAATTCCTTCAACGATGTTTGAATTTTATTTGTATAAAAGAATTCGCCAAGGCCCTGGTAGTAAACATTTTTCCACCAGGAAACCTGTGCTTCGGAAAGCTCTTGATCTTTGATAATGAGCTGTGGCGGGCAAGCTGATTTCCAATAGCTTATCAGTTCGATAAGGCCGATATGAAAAAGCAGGTTATGGTAGAGCGGTGTCTGCAGTTCCTCTGGTGAAGGAAAGTTTTGAAAAAATCGTTTCCTGGGAATACTGAATTCAGGGCGAAACGTATATTTCCCGGCCAGGTTAAATTCATATTTCACATTTAATCCGGCATTGTCGATATTCGCTTTATATCCAACATATTCCATAAAAGGATATTCAGCCTGAAGTTGAAGAAACTTTTTCTGTCCGGCCGATTTTTCAGGGTCACTTGTCATGTCAGCAATAAAAAAACTAAAAAGATTTTTAAATGTATTCGAACGTCAAAGATAAAACAATCACACAATCTGGGGGATAGTTTTCCGTTACTTAAAATAATGAATGACTTTGACTGAAAAAATCACTAACTTTACTTTCATAGTATATGACTTTGCGGCATTGCGTTAAATGTACTTTTACCGCAAGGGCGCAACGATAAAACAAAGGACGCTAAGTTTCATGATTATCAGTGTTTGAATTTTAAAGTGAAGAAGTAATTATGCTAAATTTGAAACGATTATGTTACCAGATCAGAATCCAACCGGTGGCCGTATTCTTGTAAGTCAACCTTCACTAAGCGACAGGTTTTTCAGCAGGTCGGTAGTGATGCTGGCTGAGCATGGCCCGGATGGAAGTTTTGGCTTTATCGTTAATAAACCGGCAAATATCCGCCTCAGTAAAGTCAGCAGCGAATTTGGCGATTTTGATACCGATCTTTACCTGGGCGGCCCGGTACATGTTAACAATCTTTTCTATGTACACTCAAAGGGTGACATCATTAGAGATAGCTTGAAAATTATTGAAGGCGTTTATTGGGGCGGGGATCTCAAAGAAATCCGAAAATTGATTTCCTCGGGAAAAATCACAGAAAAGGATATACGATTCTATGCAGGCTATTCTGGTTGGGAGCCAAAGCAACTTGACCGTGAAATGAAAGAAAAATCATGGATCGTTCTGGATGGACTGAACCGCTATGTTTTTGGGCCAAGACCAACCATTTTATGGAAGAAAATTGTACTTACCCTTGGCGAGGAATACGCACCCTGGGTGAATTATCCGTATGATCCGAATATGAATTAGTAAGTTTTAAATTCCAAATTCCAAAGCTCAAATTCCAAGGACATTGAATTCAACTCTTATAGTCATTATTCTCTTTTATTCAGATTTTGAATCTTGGTCCTTGGATTTTGGAATTTGGATTTTGGAACTTTTTCAAAATTAGGATCTATAGTGTTGTATGATAAAAGTGCTTTGTCTTTAGAAAATATTCGACAGTATTGAAAACAACCTCACAATAAGCTCTGGTTTTAAAACAATGGTGAAAACAAAACCAAATATCGCACCCCAGAAATGTGCATCGTGGCCAACATTATCAATATTTTTCTTTCCCATATACGCCGAATAAATCAGGTACAGAACCCCGAATATAATTGATGGTATGCCGATCGGGATCGGGAATAAAGTGAGTTTCCCGAGCGGATCGAAAAGAATGTAAGTAAACACAACAGCAGAAACCGCGCCGGAAGCTCCAACAGCCATATAACTATAATCATCTTTGTGTTTTCCATACGATGGAAGAGTTGATAATGCTGTTCCGCCGACATAAAGAAGTATAAAGTAAAGTATTCCCTTTACACCAAAAAGCATTTCATAATACTGCTCCACAATTTGGCCAAACGAATACAAAACCATCATGTTGATGAATAAATGTATCCAGTCGGCGTGAATCAGGGCATAGGACAGAAACCTGTAACTGTTCTTGAAATGCTTGATATCATAAGCATTGAAAGCCAGTCTCCTGAAAATCTCATGGTTGTTAAATGCCAGTAATGAAACTATAACAGTTATTGCAATAATTATTATCGTAACTGTCATAGGGGCTTAAAGTTTAGGCGCTTTGGTGTGATCGATTTCCGATCCAAGTACACTGTGAGGTATGAGGTAAACTATCATAACCATAACAGCAGCAAACGCAGGCCAGAATTTGTTTTTCGGGTCTTTACGGAGTTTGAAAATGGCAACAACCCAGGCTAAAACCATAACTAATGTTTTGTTATCGGTCATATCGCCCAGGCGAAACAGGTTAAAGGTTCCATCACCAGCTAATGGCCAGCCGGTCCAGAATGCACCAAATGCATATTTTTGTACAACCGGACCTAATATCAAACCACCAAGAACAAGCAATGCTAATGTCCATAACGCAAGTTTGTATGTCCTGGCTCCACCGATTAATGCTTCAATGGCAGTACGCGTACTAAACAAAAGCCCAAGGAACATGGCTAAAATATGAGGAATTAAAATGTATAAAGGAACCGGGCCTTTAAAGCGCATTACCGCAAATTCGTCGTTTTTCGCTTTAAGTACAACCTGTTCTTTATCACTGCTTAATGTGATTTCATACATCATTTTACCGGCAGCAGGTTGAACTGGCATCATAAAAAATAAGGTATCATTCCTGCGGGTTAGTGGAACGGTTGTAAGACTGTCGTTGCTTTTATAACGCTTGTAGGTTAGAGTTCCCTTAATACTGGTATCAGGTACATTTATCACAATCTCAGCATCTTTATCATTTTCAGCCGTACGTATCAGTTTGTACTTAATTTCTTTACCATTTAACTCGGTCTTTCCTGAAATAGGATAAGTCGGGCCAGTCCTTTTCTGATAACTTGCCATTGCAATTGTAAAGAATACGGCGAATATCCACCACAGGGTTGATTTTAATTTAAGATTCATATTTGGTTTTTTGATTTTGAATTCGCGGCAAAAATATCTCATTATTTTAATATATAGAAGTTAAATATTGCTTTACGATTATTTTTTAATTAAAGATGAGTGCTTATAAAATAAACCAAACGATTTTCCGTTTGTAAAATTACTTACCTTTTAACTGCTAAAATTTGACTGCTGTTATACAAACGCATTTTTTGAAAGTACAAATGAGCTTTTCTAAATCATTTGTATTTGTACTGATACTATTTAGCGTTAACTCCCTGTATGCGCAGGAAATGCTGGGAATCGTTAACAGTAGTTATGCAGGAATTACCGGATCTGTTATTAATCCGGCAGTCACAGTAACTTCTCCTTTTTATATAGACATCAATTTAGTTTCAGGCAATTTTTTTGCCGAAAATAATTATATTTATATTGCTAAAGAGGATTACCGGTTTAGCCGCTTTCTCAGTAAAAATCCTCAGTTTCCTACCCATGAACCAGGGAATATGATCGTGTACGATTATTATAATACAAAGAACAAAAAAGCATTTGCCAGTGCGAGGCTTATCGGTCCATCATTTGCAGTTACAGTAGGCAGGCATTCGTTTGGTATTGTAACTGGTGCGCGAAGCGTATCATCTACAAAAAATGTTCCATATGATATCGCAAAATTTGCATTTGAAAGACGCAATTTTCCCCCGCTTAATGGAACTAATTTTGTCAGTAACCAAAACATATATAGCGCGGAATTAGCCTGGATGGAGAACGGTATAAATTATTCATATGTTGTAAAGCAAAGAGGTCTTGATTACTGGGCTGCCGGTATTACAGTGAAGGATTTAAGGGGGTATGGAGGTGGATACGTGTATTTGGATAATGTTGATTATTTCCTGCCCAATGCTGATACGTTGATTATTAATAACATCATTGGAGAAGGCGGATATTCATTGCCGCTGGATTATCAAACCAATGAATATTTAAAGGACCCTCTTTTCAGAGGTAAAGGTATTGGATTTGATATAGGAGTAATATATCAGAAAAAGAAGAAAGGGGTTCAGAATGAACATGTTAGTTCACTTTGCGCTCAGAATTATACACCGTATCAATATAAAATTGGTATATCGTTGCTCGATATCGGGCGGGTGAAGTTTACACAGAATGCAGAGAAACTTGTTTTTAATAATGTTTCTACAACATGGGCTGATCTTTCAAATGCAACAATAAATAACGTTGACGATTTTACAACGCTTTTAAGTAACCAATTCTACGGAAACCCGACGGAAATTGTCCAGGGAAACGAAATCAACATTGCTTTGCCGACAGCTTTAAGTGTTCAGGCAGATGTGAATTATTATAAAAATTGGTTTGTAAATGGTATTATTGTTTATCCGATTCATTTTTCCAAATCAGGGTTGATCAGACCCGTATTATTTGGAATAACACCACGTTACGAAACATCCCTTTTTGATATTAGTATGCCGGTTACGCTCTTTGACTGGACCAAACCGCGTATCGGGCTTAGTGCGCGATTCCTGTCATTTTTCGTTGGAACAGAGAAGATCAGCGGCTTTTTTCACTACAAGGATTTTACAGGGCTTGACTTCTATTTTGGTGTGAAATTATGGTTAAAGAAGGGCTATTGCAGGAATAAGAAGGCGGAGGATAATTGTGGAATTGAAGAGTATAAATTGTTTACGAAATAAAATACACAATAATTAGGGTACTGAAAATGTTTTTCTAAAATAATGAGCTCAATACTTCAGAATCTTTAATTGATTCTGGTGAAACAGTACTGTGAATCTCAGGCTTAATCAACCGTCCTTACATCCATTGCATCGCGCAATCCATTGCCAATCAGCATAAAGGCAAGTACCATAATCATGATAGCTATGCCTGGCAGAATTGCTAAATATGCGTAATCCAGTATTATATAGGCATAGTTCTCTTTGATCATTCCACCCCAGGAAGGCATTGGCGGCTGAACACCAATTCCAAGGAAACTTAAACCGGCCTCCAGCAGGATGGCAGAAGCAAAATTTGCAGCTGAAATCACAATGACAGGTGCCATTGCATTGGGCAGAATATGTTTGAAAATAATCCTGAAATTCCGGTAACCCAATGCCCTGGCGGCTTCTACAAATTCCTTCTCGCGAAGGCTCATAAACTGTCCGCGGACGACACGGGCAACTTCCACCCACATAGTTAATCCTACGGCGACAAATACCTGCCAGAAGCCTTTTCCCAAGGCAAACGTAATGGCAATTACTAGCAATAATGTTGGGACTGCCCACACTACATTAATAAACCAGGATATCAGCGCATCAATCTTTCCACCAAAATAGCCGGCGATGGCTCCCAGGAAAATTCCGATAAGCAGCGAAATGGCAACCGAAATAAAACCTACCGAAAGGCTGACTCGCGTCCCGATAATAAGCTGACTCAGTACATCACGGCCATAGCGGTCTGTTCCCAGGATAAAAGCTTTTTGAACGATATTTTCTTCTGTTATTTGCTTGCGTAACTCTTCCACAGACGTTTTAATTTGTTTCCCATCCAGGGAAATAAATGAAATCAGGTTTCCTTGCTTTTTAATACCGGATTTTTCATACAACGGATAGCAAACATTAGCCAGGTGAAAACCAATTTCGAGGCCAGATGAGTCTTTGCTGTATTCAGTAATGATGATTGAGTCGGATGAAAACCTGTAGCTCGAAAGCGGATAAGACTGATACTTGTTTTCCTGCCCGTAAAGTAAAATGTGAAATATATTTCTGGTTGGAATTTCCTGATTTTTACAGACTTTGAGGATGGTAACTTCTGAACCGGGTTTTAGCGTAGCCAGTAGCAGGTTCTGTTCATTTACCATAGGGGTTTTATCGGGTGTAACCCAATACCCGACAACACTCAAAAGCGCAACCAAGCCAATAAATACGAGCGAACTAAATGAAACCTTGTTTCTCCGGAAGCGTATCCATGCCAGTTTACTCAGGGAGCCGGTGCTATCGTATTTTTTTTTTCGAAGGAACAAATTATTTTATTTAAGTATAAGTAATTTCAATTTAATGAGTTATAAAATTTCACTGGCCAGAATGATTGGATAATTAATTCACTTCGGACAACGATTGGAAAAGATTTTTAATCTTTATCGTAATGGACGTTTAAAATATTCGAAATCGTCATTCAAATCATCGTCATCAGTTTCATGGGGATATGAGTTTATAAAATCAAGAGTTTGTTTTTTTGAAATTGGACCCTGGAAAGAAGAAATCAGATCGCCTAAATTATGGAAAACTTTTTTCAGATCAGATTTGGCCAGATGGATAAGAAATATTGCATTTTTCAAGGGGAAACGAGCGTAATCACTAATTGTGGCATACCGGGGATGGAGATGCAGGGAATTTCTTTCGGATTCAAGTTCAGAAACCTGTTGCCTGAGTGCCGAAATGTAGATCTTTAATTTGTCGTCGGTAAGTTGCTCGAGGTGTTCGGAGGTTTTATGTACCCATTCGATTTCCAGTTTGAGTAATGCCGGCAAATCCTTTTTTTCGTATGCGGCGGTTACTTTTTTCATTATTTCTTCCTTTTCGGCTTTAAGCGATTCGTCAGCTTCGGTATCGGGATGCATGACTTTGGCAAGGGCGATATAAATGCTACGGATGTTTTTAGCTTTAATGCTTTCTTCCGCCAATGCAGCTTCTTCCCTGGCTTGTTGCTTTTTCGATTTTTTAAAGTTGGGTTGTTGCTGTCCTCGACCGGATTGTTCAAACTGCTCTTTTATTTGTGCCTGGAAACGTGCAAAGCTTTCAGGATTGTCGTCAAAACTATCAATATCTACGTCTATTCCATACATATTGCTGATATATTCGGCGAACATCTCTTTTGTTTCTTCCGATTGTACCTCGATTTCTTCCTTGTACGGAATATCTGCCCAGGTATCGTAAAATGCTTCCTGTTGCGGATTAGGTTCAATATAATTGAATGCATCACTACACTGAGCAACGATAATTTCCTGAATGCTTTCAATTTGTTTTTTAGTAAACTTATTGCCGGGAATAGTTTCTGCCAATGCTTCCGCAAGTTTAACCCTCAAATGAGCAACTTTTATTTGAAGAGGAGTGATTTCTTTTCCCTGGATTACTAATAGCTGCGCAAGTTTTTCGTTCTCAGCAATAATTTCAGATTCAAGCGTTTCAATACGTTTTGTCAGTTTATTGAACGTTTGCTGGTCTTTCGATAAGGTTTGCGCGCTTTTAGCTACAATTTTCAGTGCTTTTTCATTCTTATCCTCAAACTCTCCGAATAGTGTCTGCATGTTTTTATTGGTCAACCTGTGATTTCTTGTAAAGTGCAACTTCAGCCTCAATGTCTAAGTACAAAGGTTGAGGTAAGGTTTAAGCATTTGCAAACTTAAATTCTTCAAGCTCAACCTGAGCCTCCACCTTTTTTGTTCGCTCAAAACTTCCGGTCACCACCCAGGATTCCACCGAGAATTCCGCCACCAATTCCACCAATTCCACTGGATTGCTCACGATTTGTTCGGGATGAAGAAATAATTCTGTCGGCCAGTCGGGATAAAGGCAGGCTTTGTAAGTAAATAGTTCCCGGACCGGTAAGGCTTGCAAGAAATAATCCTTCACCTCCAAACAGTGCATTTGTAAAGCCGCCGACAAACTGAATATCATAGTCAACTGTGGGTGCCATAGCAACGATACATCCTGTATCAACACGCAGCGTTTCGCGCTCACGCAATTCACGTTTTATAATGGTTCCACCTGCATGAACAAATGCCAGTCCGTCGCCGGATAAACGCTGCAGGATAAATCCTTCACCGCCGAACAGACCTGCCCCGATCTTTTTGGTAAAAGCTATATCAATATCAATTCCATTGGCAGCGCATAAAAAAGAGTCTTTCTGGCAAATAAAAGTGCCGCCTACCTGCCTCAGGTCCAATGGAATGATTTTACCCGGATAAGGTGCTCCAAATGATACGCTGCGCTTGACAGCAGCTGAATTGTAAAAGGTTGAGATAAAGAACCCATCACCTGATATCATGCGTTTAAAGCCTTTAAAAAGTCCGCCGCCGGTTCCGGTTTCCATCATAATGCCTTCTTCCATAAACATCATTGCGCCAACTTCGGCACGAACGCCTTCGGAAGGATCAAGTTCAATTTCGACGATCTGCATGTCGTCGCCGTGGATTGTGTAATCGATTATGTCTGCCATGGGGATGGGGTTATTAGTTATTGGTTAATAGAAAATGGTTAATAGAAAATGGTTTGAAGAGTTCAAAGTTCAAATGCTTCGCGTTCAAGGGTTCAAATGCCTGCGGCGTTCAATGTTAAAATGCTTCGCGTTCAAGGTTCAATTGTTTAATAGTTCAAGGATAATCGTGATTGGGAAATGGTTAACAGAAATAGTTAATGGAAAATGGTGACTAAAAAATGGTTCGAAAGACTATTTTCTATTTTCTATTAACCATTAACTCCTTTTCAGCCGCAAATCTATTAAAAATGATCCAAAAACACTTTCAAATTCAAAATTAAAGATTACTTTTGCAACTTCTAACACGGTGGTATTAGCTCAGCTGGTTAGAGCGCCGGATTGTGGTTCCGGAGGTCGTGGGT
>CAIRMR010000085.1 GCA_903879715.1 uncultured Bacteroidales bacterium | reverse complement strand
GATAGAAATCCTTTGGCGAAGAATAAAATATCATTGGCTGAGTTTTGATGCCTATCTCTGTTTTCAGAACCTCAAAGAACGATTGGTAGGTGTTTTACAAAATGTAGGATTAAAATACGACATTAAATTTTAACCATTACTAATTTTCGAAAGCCAGGAATTAAACAGATGTTAAAGTAAGTGGTACCGGCACGCGTCAGAAAAAAAGACGCGCGCCAACGAAGTATGGTGGTGATTACCACAATAATTTTTCTGCCTTCCTATTATCTTCTTCAACCTGTTTTAGGTAACAACGATTTATGGCTGGCGATGATGCTGTTTATGGGAGTGAGGGGCGTGTTTTTAAGTGTGATGGCGAAGAAGGCTGTATTTGTTAGAGTTACATAAGCCGAAACTATTCTCAGTAACTTATAATTTCGCTTACTTTTCTTCTGTGTTTTTACGCAACGAAAAGTGGCAGATAAGATCGCTTCACAAAGGCGAAAATCAAAACTTGCGGGGCAACTACATTGCACTTCATAAGGGGTTAATTATATGTTTAGCGAATCGTGCACTGAATCTATCCATTTCAGTTTTTGGAATCTTCAGTTTAGCGGCTAGTGTCTTCCAGTTTTTAACCGCTGCTGTCACTTCCTGAATGATTTCTGAACCTGGTTTCCTGCCGATCATATATTCCTCGCATGATTCCAGCAGTATTTCAAGGCTCGATTCATTTGAAGTGGAGGAAATAAGCAAACTCTGGTACTCATTTAAGGTAGGATTTAAATCATACGCAGGTGAAAGTGTCCAGCCCTTTGCAACAAGCAGAAAGCCATGATTGCGGAAATGGTCGTCGGTATTGCCGATGCAGATATTGAAGGCAACCCGTCGGTAAAGTTCCCGGAGATTGTCATCCACGCGGGTACAACCTTTCAGGATAAAATCAACCATATCCAGGTAGCCATATCCGTTGACATAATTATCGCCATCGGAGTACCCAAGCATGGTCATGGCTGATGCAAAATGAATACGTTTGCCTTCCCTGATCCGGTCGAAACGTTCTGATACTAAGGTGTGGTACTTTTCACCGGGAACGACGCTTGTTACGGCTACATTTATGCCTGCTTTTCGGGCCAGCAGGTGCGCGAAATGTTCCCACAGCCCCGCGTCGTAATCGTCATTCCGTGATGGGAATTTAGCAATATATAGCTTTTTGTTATCGTTAACAATGCTGGCTTTAGGGCGTGCACCTCCCAATGATGACCCCGGTTGAATCAATTGATTAATCCATTTTTTGTCGGGCAATTCATTTTTTTCTTCACTCAACTCAACTTCCATACTTGCCTGCACCAAGGCCCTCAGACTTGTTAGCGGGGGAATCCGCAGCGCAGCATTCTGATTGATGAAATCGCCTTTAGGATCCGTTTTGAACCGGAAGCCTCCCATTCTTGAAAAATCATCGATGCCCATTAAGTGGTCGAATGAAGAGATCTTTCTGACGGGACGCTTTTCCTCCCTGGCCAGAATTTGTTCCCTCCGGCTGAGTAACATACGCCCCCAACGGTCGGGCAGTGCATCCGCGAAGCAACCGAAAATATCCTTACCAGGCCGGGTGTATTGCATACCCGTATAGTTGTTGATATCGTCACCCAGTAGTAAATCGCTATGTTTTTTCAGCCATTCGCTGCTGTATTTAAAGCCATAGGTTTCGGAGCCACGAATTGTTTCGAAGCTCAGTTCGCCGATTAACTCTACCTGTTTTAACCAGTCGAAATCCGCATACACCCACAATTGCATCATAAGCTATTCCTTTTTAGCTGCCCTTTTCCTTGTTTTCAATCCCATATCCTGTAAGGCTTTGCCCATGGCATCATCCTTAGCCAGGTACAGAATATCATCATCCAGCTGCAAAGCGTACAGCACACGCAGATAGATGCCGATGGATACTGTCGGGATGCCTTTTTCCACACGCGAAACGGTTAATTCCGATGCCATGGCTCGTTCAGCAATCTGAGCCATACTCAGGTTACGGCGGAGGCGGGCCAGCTTTATCTGCTCACCAACCACCTGCATTTTTTGTTCTAGTTTTCGGGGTAGCCTGGTACCCATTGTGTTTTTTGCCATATGATTAACCTATCATATAATTTGCAAATATAGCTACTATTATATATTTAATGATAGGTTGAGTGTTTTTATTTAAAAAAAATGTTGTGGAAATTTAAGATATATTCATTGATCGCATCTGCGTTTTTAAAAATTATGAAATTCTTCCGTGTACTTTTCGTATTGTTATGGCTTGCCCAATTTTGGCGGGTAGTCCAATTCATCTGACCTTTACCTACGCATCTGACTTAGCCAAAATGGTTACTATGAGTTGCTGTCCGGCAAGGAGTGGTGGTTGGGATAATTTATACTGAGATGGGTTGCAAACAGGTGCCAGCTGATGGGTTGATGAGATTGCCTCGCTATGGCAAAACTCAGCACCAGCTGAGGCCTTCTTCAGAATAATGGAATTTATAATTAAGGCTTATATGGCAAATTCTCCTATTTAATAATTGGTTTTATACACCCGGGCTGCCAAAAACAAGGTAGTCGCTTCTCCTTTCTTATCACAGATTTCCCTGCATTTCACAGTAGTCCATATGTGTTTGTTACGCTCGAGCAAATGCAGCTGCTCTTCCCGGAGTAAGAGAGTGACTTTTATACACTCACCTTTAGCGACTTGAATAAATGTAGCTTCCCCCGAGACACCAAAATCGATATGAATCAAATCGGAAGCGGGAACTGTTTCGCTACTATGGTGCAAACCTTGTGGAATGTTGATGCTGTCAAGGTCATTCAGTATCTCCAGGATATCCGGGCCCTCGTTGATAATAAATACGTGCAAAAGTACAGGCTCGCTTTTACCCTGCTTAGGTGGCTCCGCGAAAGCGATCAGTCGGATCTGGGATACACCATTATTGCTCGGTGGTGACTTTAAAGGAGGATTGTGCTGGTCGGTCATATCAATTTGTTTTATACTAAAACCCTATCAGGTGAATGTACATGTTCCGGCTGCATTTTCTTCAGTAAACGTTTGTGCAGTAGGTTGGTTTGTTCCGGGCCCGTGAGTAACCTCGTTTGTCCATGCAGTATCAACCGTTGTATTCCAGGCCGTAAGAATGCCAGGCAAGGCCGCAGAGCATGCCGCTGCATCAGGGTAGTTGCGAGGCAACCCCTGGGCTGCGTTTGCCGTAGAAACTCCGGTCCGGGCGCCGGCAGCATGGCTGTCCTCATGAGCCTGGGTGAGGGCCAATCCGGCGGCCAATCTTCTGCAGATGGCGGTTTTCAGAACGCCATCGTTTCTCCTGACCGAATAGGTCCCGTTCGGAAACACCGTAACGGTAGGAGTTGCTGAACCGGCAATTATAGTGCTTGTCCCGGCTGTTGCTCCTGCAGCGCAGGAAGGCCGCCTGAATCCCGCTGCTGTTTCTCCATATGAACCTCTCGATATAAAAGTGTACGTATGTGCCGGCGTTCTTTGCACACTCCTCATACCGCCGCCTTGCTGCACCACATGCGTTAACTCATGAGCAAGCAATTGTTTTCCTTCTCTGGATAAGGTATTGTAATGCCCCTCTCTAAAATAAATATTATTACCATAAGTAAATGCTTTTGCATTGATTCTTTTACTCATTTCAGACGCCTGGCTATCAGCATGAATCTTCACAGATGAAAAATCGGTTCTAAACGCAGTTTCCATAAAATTCTTTGTCGCTTTCGGTAAGGGTGAGCCGCCGCCTTTTGAAGCACTTAGTGAAGAGGCAAAAGAGTATGAAACTGACAAGCCACTGCTTATTCCAGACTCTTTACGCATGAGGTGGTTTTTCTTATCTTCCTGCTCACATCCGGAGCACTTACGTTGCAAGGTTTTAGCGTTAGCTGGTTTAAAGAACGAATTTGCTCCCAAGGTGGATGGCATCTGCATCACCCTGTCAGCCATTGCATCCGCTTCCCTTTCGTAAGTGTCGTCTATTGCGCCAATAGTCAGTTTGGGCTGAACTTTCGCAGGCGCAAAGAAAGGCTGTTTATCACTTTTAGACGCAAAAACAGCTGAACAATTTTTGCTTCTTTCTGTTGTTGTCAGAGTTTGCATACTTCTTTATATTTATGTTCAATTATTTTTTTACGTCCATTCTACATGCAGCATTTCATTCATCCATGGCAGTTTTATTATTCCAATTCCCCATGGCAGGTGATTTAATAATATATCGATTGCTTTTTGCTCAACCTGCAAAAGCCAGCCGTCGTCAACTCTTGAAAGTTTTCCGGAGCGCTGTAAAAAGCCTTCACGTAAACCGGCAATACTTGTATTTTTTAACACATCCCAGTATTTTATCACTTCCATCAATAAAACATCACATTCGGTTTTTGTTTCCTCATCGGGTAGAATTGTGGTTGGAACAACTTCTTCATTATCCATACCGCATAAAATTTTATTGAGTACCAGGTCAAATTCTTCGGTTTTATCCTCGCCGGTTACCATAAATTGCATTGACATAACCGCTTTGTAGACAGAAGTCTCATCGATCCATGTATTTTTTTCGATCAGATTTAAATGGCCGAAAAGAGCAGGCATAAACGGATGCAGTAAAACCAGGCCGGCATTGGTGATGTAAATTATGTCAGGAGGTTCTGAGCTTTCGGTGATATGTTTCTGGTTATTGGTTACTGGTTTCTGGTTTCCTTCCTGACTTGATTCATTTACCTTTTCAAAAGATTTTTCCCTGTCTATTCTCCTTTCCGGTTCCAATAATTTTTCTTCAGTTGCCGCAAGTGGCTTGTCTGAAAGAACCTGGAGTTTTTTTATTATTTCTCTTATCTCAAATTTTAGGTCATCATTGTTTTCAACTTTCGAAAGCAGGAAAGTAAAAAACTCTAGCTCCCGGTTTTCGTAATTCTCCGATGCAAAAACTGTCAAAATAGCTTTCTCCAGTAATTGTTTCTCAATACTACTCTGTTTGAGATTAACGCTTTCAAGAGAGTTGACTTTTTCGGTTATTGCTGAAAGTGATTCTGATTCCTGTTTTCTGTTTTGAGTATAAGCGGTAAGCAGTTTTGAAATAAATTTCTCCGAAAACTGAGAAGCCAGGCGTTTTGCAACATTCAGTTTTTGTAGGATTAGCTTTTTAAGCCGGATTATGAATTCATCCTCAACTTTTATGAGTTGCTCCAGTTCAGAAATGGTACTGATGCGTTTGTTCCACGGCAGGAAACCATTTTCGAGGAAAAAGAAAAATGTTTCGGTGGCATTTGTTTCTTCCTTCACGTTAACATCTATCTTTTGCCTGCTTACCTGAACCAATCCTTCCTTCATCTTTAGCATTGCCTGCGTGGTGAATTCCTCTTCCCAGTTCTCAATACTCAGCAAACCACAATCGATCTCCAGTTTATCAATCGAAGCGTACTGGTCTCTTCCAAACATTTCATCAAGCAATATTTCCATTCGCGGCTGCAGGGTTTCATAAAAAACCTGCGCAACACGATCCTGAACACCAAATGAATCGTCAATATTTTCAAATTCAATTTCAATGGTTTGCTTTTGAATGATATGTAGGTTTTTCGCACTCATTATGCAGTGGTATGATTGTCAAAGTCACCCGCATTCATATGTTTGTTGAAAATGGAATCGGTTAAAACAAACTGTGCTGAGTTCTCGCAGGTAATTCCTGTCTGATCAGTTTTGGTCACGGTTAATCTTATTGTTACAAGGGAGCCCGGGAAAACGTCGTTCTGCTGGTAGTTAAATATAACTTCCCTGGTGGTAAAGTTCAGAACGCGTCCATTCGCAACGGTTATTTCCCAGTTGTATTTTAACGCGTCAGTTTCCTTCGCAGTAAGTGTCAGTAGAGTCGGGAAATTGGCAACCGGAGAAGTATTCCGAGTGAGTTTCATCAGGAAATCTGCATCAACAACAATCAGGGTTATGGTAACATTCACCTGTCTCCCGTTTATTGTATAGGAAACCTTGAAAGCGGTAGTCTGACTGACAGCGGTAGAAGCAGGCGAAAATTCGAGGGTAGTTTCTTTCAGTTTTAACCCGCCGCTATCCAGCACTTTTACAACATCATTTGGTGTTAAATTGGGCTCAATGCCAAACCTTTTCTGGTTGCTGCAAACTGAAACAGTTCTTTCTTCAATTTCACTATTTATCACCAGGCTGAATTCAGAAGGACACTGCCCGTTTGTTTCTCTTAAAAGAATTATGTGTGGCAGCGTTGCTGTTTTGAATATAATCGGATCAGGATCGCGTTTTTCGGAAAACTGTTTTCCATCGATAAACCATTCGTACCTGGTTTTATCACTTATTCCTCTGGATTCATTTTTAAATCCAACCGTCATTTCCCCGCCTTCTGTTTTTGTTTCAATACTGAAGTTGGCAAATGGTGTTTCAGAAACTTCAACAGTAGTGGTTGCCGATTTTCCATTAACGGTGTAGGTTAAAATTACGAGGCCTGGAGTTTTAACTTCTGCCGGTACAAAAACGGAAGTTCCGTCAGCACGATTATTAACTCCATCGCCACTTACTTTTCCACCTGGAGGAGTGACTATAATCGGGAATTCAGTTTTGTCATTATTGCAAAAGCTATCCTTATCAATCTTTATAGTTGGATCTTCGGATGGCATAACTATTTCCTGTTTCTGATTGCCCTGGCAGATTCCGTTTGTTACATTTAATGTTATTGATTTTACAGGACCAGCTGTCTTAAATTCAAACGGTGCAGGGTTTTCTTCTTTTGAAAATGATTTTCCGTCGCGGAACCATTCGTAAGTGGTTTGAGTTGTCCTTCCGGCAGTTTCGTTGGTCAGAGTCAGTATTGAGGTTGCACCGTTTACTGTTACCACATAAGAGAATTTTGCTACAGGTGCCTGGATCACTTCAACCTGAACATTTGCCGTTTTCCCGTTTGCAGTGTATGATAAAGTATGTAATCCAATAGCTGCGTTAGCGGGACTGAAAAAATAATTGTTGCCATTTTGCACGCTCACTCCTGAACCTGTAACAACTCCGCCTTGCGGAGTCACAGTTATCGGGAAAATCGTCGAATCATTGCTGCAGAAACTGTTCTTGTCAATTTTTATCGTTGGCGTTTCTACCGGCTCTTCTTGCTTTTCAGGTAAAATGTAAGCAATCGGAGGACAATCGCTGCAACACATATACGGGATGTAAAAATCGGCGATTACCATACCGTTGGTCAGTTCAAACTGTTTGGGTTTGGGCTCACGGTCTAAAATCTCTGTTATCTCTTTCCGTTTGTCTTCAGGTAAATCCTTGCACTCATCAAGGTATTTGGAGAGGACATCCTTAAATCTCACATACAATTCAGGATCTTTATACAAAATAGAAGTTTGAAGTAATTTTGTCTGGTATGTCAATGTATCTAAAGGAACATCAGTCTGAATCAAATCGCGGAAACGGGAAACCATCAGGTTACCAAGATCCTTATTTACAAAGAGCGCGTTTCTATCGATAAAGCGGTTCCTGCGTTCTTCGTGGTATACCAGGATAAAGGTTCCGCCACGCGGCACACCGGCTTTATGCTCGATACCACCATGATTTTTAAAATAGAAGCTGAAGTTTTTCGCCAGACGGTACTGCGCCATGCGCCTGTTATACTCGCTTTTCAAGGCTTCGACCTGTTCGACAAAACATAAATTCAAAATGGTTTGCAGGTTAAATACCAGCAAATCGAGGTATAAATCCGATGCCAGATCCGACAAACTGGATTGATCATTGCTTTCCAGCTTCTGCAAAAATAGAATGGCAAAAGCACTGATTACGCTCACTTCTTTTTCGAGGCGTTCGTTACGGCTTTTCAGTTCGGCGGTATTAATATCAGCCAGTTCATTATTCATAACCAGTTCAAGGATGCTTTCGATGGCATCGATAAATTCGAAAGCATGGAATTGTATGGAAGTAACAGGCAGATCAGTATTAACTGAAACCGGGTTTGCAAATTTTCCGGCCATCTTTATATATGCAGCACCGATGGTATTGGCGCCGGGATTGCAGAGTTTTAGCAGTGTATCTCCTTTAGCGTATTGTTTTATAGCCTGGAATTCGCTTACAAGCGAAGATGTAAACGGATGGCTGATCTTCTCCGTGAGATTGGGGTTAAATGCCAGCGTGCTTTTAATGGTGGTTGCATCTTCAGCCGAAGCCCTGGCAAAGTTGGCGGCGGTGAAATTTATGATCCGGTCGGGTAATACGAACGGAAGCTTGGCAGCAAAACAAAATGAATCATGCACTTTGCAGATGAGTTCGGCAATGATCATCCGGTAATTGCTTTCGAGGTCCTGGATAACGCACTTTGGCTCTTCGCCTCTTACCAAAGCTCCAATATAATCGGCACTTAAAGCCGCTATATCAAAAGGCAGATTATTTTCCTGCTGCAATGTTTTTACCAGGGTAATGGCATTGGTTACGTTTTTACCGATATGCCCTTCGATCCTGAAAAAATCAAATCGTTCGATATCGTAAAGCAAGGGATGCACCACATTATCGGCAAAGCAATATTGATTTGCATTATATCCCAGGTTGAAGCGGTAATTGCCACGCCTGGTTTTTTCGTAACTCCAGTAGCGGTATAACTCATTGCCTAGATCAACAACGTCGTAATTGTAAGGGATGCAGCGGTCGGATAAATCAACATACCCGTATCGGCTGGGAGTGATTTTAACAAGCCGGTTCTCAAAATTCCTGATCGAAGTGAAATCAACATTTGATATTAATAAACGGATTCGGGCAAAAAGCAGCCGTACTTCAGCCAGTTTATCCTTCTGGTCGTTGAAAAGCGGGGAATAAATAAAGTATTCGCGGTAACTGCTACGCACCAGTGCTTCAGTGTTTTCGGTAGCTCCGCCCAACATCAGGTGAAGCGGGAAATTCATCTCGTCGCCGCAACACGATGTGCTTACTTCAAAAACCTTGCATTTAAATTCATAATAAGCTTTCAGTACATCATCAATAAAATCGTAGAAATACTGTATAAGGATTGGATTATTCTTCAGGATTTCGTCCCGCAGTTTTTTGAACTGCTCAAAAACATCTTCGAAAGGGTTGGAAGGTTCATCATCGAGGAGGTAATAATAATGTATGTAACAGTAGTTGAGAACTTCAGAAATGCTTCGCAACTTGGCATCGTCAGTCAGAACTGCAAAAGCCTGTAACACCTCATCAGCCGATTTCAGATTCTGAACCGGCACATTGTACCTTCGCAATTCAACATGATGAAGATCGGGTTTTACAGTTGGCTTTCCGGCAGGCACAGGTTTTTCCTGTTTCTTTTCAAGTTCATTTATAAGTGCTTTTTCAACCAGCAAAGCCCGGACTTCAAAATCCATGCGGCTGCCTTTATCATTGCAGTCGTTGGTATCGCAGTTTTTCAGGTTTTCTTCTTCTGTTTCCAGGAAAAGAACTACGGCATATTTCTTCAGGTCAACTTTTGAATTGTCGGGGAATGCAACTGCATTTAGCTTATCGCCTGCTTTCAGATCAGCGAACTGCGCTGCTGTCAACAACTCAAATATTCCATCTTTGAAAGCCTCTTTGTAAAATGGTTTCGGATAGTTTATGTCATCTTCGCATTGCTTTATAAAAAGCAGGTCGTCGGGGAAATTCCGCGTGGTATAAGGAATAAAATGGGTGAACTTTGTATCGCAAAAAGTGATCAGGTAGCCCTGTGAGGTTAGCCCGCAACCTTTCGAAACCGATATGGAATCCTTTTCCTGAAATGAAACATCGAGCCCGCAAACAATGCCGCTGCCAATAAGCTTGATACGGGTTAACCGATCGTGTTGTTCAAGATAATTGAACATGTCGTTGAGGTGCCTGTTGGTGAGCACCTGGTCGGCTTCAAATACCGGGTATGATTTTGCTGTATTCATTTCAATTAGCTTTTAAAGGTTCCTAAAACTGTTTTTCCGAGCATCACTATATTGCTGCCTTCTTTGCTTTCGGCACAGTCGTGCAGATTTGCTTCCGGGTATTCGCTGTGCAGTGACGCAAGCAGTTCGATCATTTTGTCATTTGCATTTTTGAAATCAGTGGTATTGGTGGTGGAATGTTCCGAAGAATAGACAGCCAGCATTTCAATCCAATTTTTATAGGCAACTTCAAATTGCCGCATCAGGTCGTTATTTAACCAGCATATTTTCAGCATGATATGTGCCGGGGTTTCTTCGCGGATTTTTTCTTCAAAGTATTTTCTGAAATTCATATTATCGAAATGCCCCGCGTCATAAGGCAACACGACAGAAGCCCGGAAAGTATAAGGGTCAAGCTCACACAGGCATTCACAACCGTGCAGGCAAACCTGGAAAAGGTCGAAAGTCGTATTCCTGGGACGAAGAAGTATATGTTCGATCAGGTGCAATCCAACCGGGTTGCTGCATTCCTTTGCAAACTCTGTAGCTAGTTCTGATGCGGCTGCTATGGCGGATGGTTTGTTAGGAAAAGGCTGATCACTTTCGAGAAGTACCTGGTTGCTGTTTCCTATAACCTGAAGTTTTAAAGTAGTTTCATCAAAAAGATAATCGTCGCTATCAGAGGCTTTTTCAATAGCTTCCACTTGCGCATTCAGTGCGTCTGTTTTGGAAATATATTCCTGCGATACGAGCTTGTTTTTTCCATCCCGGGATGTAAACGAAAAACTGTGGAAACACCGCAAAATATCGTCACCGTTTTCACTTACCAGTTTCTCAGTACAGATAATCTTTTCATTACGAATGCAATATAAAAACCGTCGTGAAAAATCACTGATGCCTGCCAGGAAACTGATCCGTTTTTCGAGTCCGGAAACATTTCCGGTATCCCAAAGCTGGGTGGTATCAATAGAATAATCTGCATTTTGAGGGAAATAGTTAAATGCTTTTCCGCGCTCACTGCTGATAACCGGGTAGTTTTTCAGCACATTGCTTTTTGAGTTGGATAAATCGTTGAAACTGATTTTCTCTTCTGTTTTGTCTTCGTAATTTATACGGTACATCAGCAACGCATAATCGTTAAACGATTCGGCAAAGCGCGAAAGCAGGTGATCCAGGAAACGGTTCCGGCGGTCTTCGAAGGTGAATTTATCTTCATAGAGCGATTGCCAGCCATTTTTCAACTCAGTAGTTGAATCGGGATTTGAAAGCACATTTTCGAGGCTTCCGAACATTCCGGTGGTATTGTAGACCGGGTCTAAATCTTTTACATCTTTTAAGAACTGGGCAAAATAGGTTTGTTTGATAGTTTCAATCGAAAATAACTGGTGTGCATGGCTTAGCTGTGAATAGAAGTCGGCCAGCAATTGCTCATAAAACATCAGGTATGCTTTCAATTGCCGCTGCTGCGCGACACGCTCCGGAGCTGAACCTGGCGGCAATCCGTAAACACCGATTCCATAAGTTTGAGGGTAATCATATTGCAAAGGCCAGTAGCTTTCGGTATCACGCTTGTTCCCGAGCGGAAAAGTCAAATCCTGGGTTAAGCCGCTTAACTTGTCGCGGGAACGGATGGCATGCAAAACCAGCACCGTATCTCGTACTTCGGAATATTGTGCCAGGAACGGGAATTGATTTTTGAATAAAACGATCTTTGATTTATCGGTACTCAAAACCGGCTTGTGCAGAGGCGAAATTTCAATGCACCATTTCTGCGAAGTACAGCAAGCCATTGCGTTTCCTGCCGAATCGTATTTTGTCATCTGGAAATTGCGGATAGCCAGTACGCCTTCAATATCCATAAGCAGGTTGATCACATCCGAAGCATGAACCACAGTTCGTAAATTCGTCTGCTCCAGTTGATCCGTATCTATAAATCCGTGCTGCAGAACCGGGCCGGTAAATATTTCGTCGACCGGAATTTTTTTTGAAAGCAACTCGCTCAAAGAATAGAAATCAACCGTAGGATTCAGGTAATTTTCGATGGCAAAGAATATCTCAGCCTGAACTTTTTCGATATCAGCACCCGGATTTACATCCACATCAAAACAAAAGGCAATTTCTTCATCGTCAATTGTGGTAACTTCCAGGAAGTCTTCACATAGATTGCGGTGTTCATTTAAGGATTTAACTGCCGACTGAACGAAAAATTTTGATTTCGAGATTTTATTAAAATATTTTTCGAATATTTCAGCGACTTTATCTTTTTTGCCGGCAACGTTCAGATCATACATCTGCTGAACATCGGCAAGTGTAACAGCTTTTGAAGATGGTTTCTGTGGTATCGAAACTGTAAATACCATCGAGCTGGCATCGGTAAGTTTAAGGGTAAACTCAAATCGCTTTTCTTTTTGCAGAATAGCCAGCGTATCAATGTTTACCTGGTTTTGCGCATTGGATGCAAATGTGAAATCAGCATCTTTCCAGGCCGGAAGAGTAACCTGGAAAACAAATTCTCCTTCATGAAATGCGGATGAATCAGGGTTGCCAATAATAATCTCTCCATTGTTCAAATCGCCATACCGGTCATCAAAATCGAGATCAAGCAGAACACGATACAGACCTGAAAGAAACAAAGGCTGAAGGTTTGGAATATAGCTGAGTTCATCGGTTTCACAGTCGGCGTAAATTTCGACCTCGTTTACGGCATGATTGTTTTTCTTTTCATCTAAAAGAACATCATCGGCAATGAGCCATGCGTTATGAATTCCTTCCAGGTCAACCAATAATTTCCTATAATCATTGATAGACAAGGGATTGATTGTCAGAATTTCTTTAGCCGTAAACAAAGCCTGGCCGTCAACAAGACTTCCGTCAGCTTTTCGGAGGAAATCTTTCATGTCAAAACCAGTGCGGTATCCCAATTCAGTGATGGCATAGCACAAAGCTTCAAGCGTGGTAATTCCCGGATCGTGGGCGTTATAGTCCGTCCACAAGGCAGACGAAAGGTTTTCGATATGCTTCAGACCTTCGCTGCGCAGCAATTCATAATCCTGGCTTGCGACAGGCGTGAATGATTTCGGTATGGATGTAAACTCTTCCATTAGCAGGTGCAGGTTGCAGGTGAATGTATGATATGTCTGTTGCCATTGGATTCATCAAAATAAGAAACCAGGACGGAGCGCGATGTGGTGGCCACGGCTTCTTCAATATCGTGTTTCTCAAAAAGTACCGTTTCGCCATCGCGTAAGAGGTGATGCAATTCGAAACAGGTAACAAAGTCAACGTAAGGACGTTCTTCAACAAAATTCAGTAACACGCTTTTGCTGATTTTCGAACCGAAAGGAATTTCAACTTCAGTACTATAAGCCCAGGGACAAAGGAATTTTTCGATTTCTTCGTTAAGCAATTGAGTATAAAAACTTACGTCAAGATTGTCGTGAAACTGAACTTCGAATTCCAGCCGTACTTCTTCGAACTGAGGTTTGTTAATATGAAGTTTGGCAAACGGCGAAGTAATTTTCTTCAGGTATTCATTGATATTATTGATCAACCCGATTGGCGTGTATGGTTTAAGCAGGTTCGCATGCGTATTGTTTTTCAGATCGGGAACCGGAACAATAGTCACATGGCCGGGCAGATTTTCGCAAAATACGTTTGTGCCTTTATCGTCATAAAAACCGGAATGATTCAGGCATTTTACTTTATAAAGCTGAGGGAATTGCTCAAGCAGGATATGCTCATAATCCCAGATGGTAATGGCGCGCTGCTTGTGCCGCAACCGTTCGCTGACTCTTACATAATAATGCTCATCGCTTTCACGGGTACGGCCATTGAAGCTATCAAATGGTTGTGTTATAGTTTTTACAGCCGGAATGTTTTCGATCAGTTTTGAAATGGTTTTAGCCGGAATTGTTTGCCGGAATTCAATTTGGGCCGCTTCATCCTGCACCAGTTCAACTTTAGCCGACTGTGCCTGGATTAGAATAAGGTTACAAACGGCATCAATATCATTTTCAACAACGGCTTTTATCCAATGCTTCCCTTTTTCCAGCAAAGTGTTTTGATTGCTAATCTCAGCCGGAAGTGTAAAAGTGACAATGCCTGATTGTGTGAAATTGTTGGTGCGGTCAATTACATTGCGGTTTTCAAACTGTATCCATTCATTATTTGTAAGGTAAAACCATGAAAGCGGCACCATATTTTTCAACGGATTCGAGCTGCCATCGGCAACCTGGAATAAAACTGAAAGCACAGTGTCAGGCTCGGCATTTACAAAGCCAACAAACAATTCGCCGTTATGAATTAAATCAGCCAGCAGCGTAAAATTCTCGGTTTTCTCGGCTTGCGTATTTGCGGGAGTTCCGTCATTGAAAACTTCGGCATACCCGAAAGGAGTAAGGTGATAGAAAAGATTATTATCGGTTTCAGACTGCTGTTTTGTAAAATCAATGGATGAGGTTGCTTTATATCCAACCGAAAAATCACTGATTTTGATTTCTTCGGGTGCTGCAGGTTGACCAAAAGTCATTTTGTATTGCAAGGGTTTTGCTACATCAACAAGGTCGAGAATGGTTCCGTCCAAAGATTTTTTTATACTCTTCATATAAAACGTAATCGATTTATCTAAAGAGTTGGTGAGTTTAATAAACCCATTCAGTGTTGTGGCTTTCAGATTCTCGTTTGGAGTAAAATCAATGTCTATGGGCTGAATGTCTATTCCTGAAATTGTTTTAGCGGTAAGATTTGTGAAAGTTTTCCATTTGGCTTCGTCCAGGTAAAAAGTTGAGGAACTGAAAGGATTGGTTCCTGTAAAGCTAAAAGTGAGTTCTGAAATTTTCTTCTGAAAAATTTCTTTGCTTCCTATAATAAAGCCGGCATCCTGGGCCGGGAAATCACCGAAAGGTTTAAATGGTTTTGAAGCGTCAATAGAGCCGACATCGCTGCTAAGCACTAAATCTTTAACTCCGGAAACATTAACTGAAACATCAACTTTCGCAATTTTCTGTTTGCACAAAATGGAATATGGAATGGCATCTGCCGCATCCTGGTCCAGGTAAATGGTAAGCAGCGGCAGATTGGTTTCAAAGTTTAACTTATGAATTTTCTCTGAATACTGAACGATTGCCGGATCGTTTGGTGTGATTGAAATTCCAAACAATAGCCTGTTATTTGGGCCATCGTAAACTGTTAATACATTTTTATTCAACCAATCCTTTTTGCCTGTGAGTGAAGCCTCGAAACAGGAAAGCTTTTTTCTTTTTTTAGATTTTACGTTTAATCCTGTGATGCTGTTCTCAAATGTTACACTTACCACTATTACCCGCGTTCCTTCATTCAAAAACAAGACGTTCGTCGCAATGGCAAAGCCGGTTTTCGCTGTTTTTTTGCTTTTCGGATTCCCGAAAGTGAACCAGCTTTTATCGGCAGAGGTCAAATTTGCGCCTTCTCCATCTTCGGAGTTCGCAACTGGAAATACCTTCAGCGGTTTATGGTTTGCTAAATCGATGTGCTGGGTGTGAATTTTAGAGACTGTTGCTTTATTCAAAACAACATCTTCTGATAGGGAATAGCTGATTTCTTTGCCGGTGATATCTTTACCACCTTTAAACAGGATGCCTTTTGTAAGCAATTGCTGTTGAACGGGTTTCTGTAATTCGAAAGTCAGGTGAGCTGTATCAGGAAGCGGATTTTTGTTCTTAAGCTGTAAAACATCTTTGAAATAGAAATCCAGGTGGCGCTGGGTGTAGTGATTTAAATCGTCCTGAACTACTTTAAAAAGCCTTGTAAAAGTGAGGAACAAGCCATAATGCGGTGTGTGATTCGGGAAATCAACCAGTGTTTTCTCAAATAATTCCTTTGCCCTCGAAGCAAAGGACGCAACTCCTTTCAAGAGTGAATCAATGGTGCTATTGAAAAGGTTATGATTGATGATATAAAATATCTTCTCATAATCGGAACTGAGCGCAGGAATTGTAATGGATAAATCGGATACAGCTGATTGCCAGACAGTCGATAATTGTGTCCGAGTAAAATTCTTATCGCTAGTGATTTCGAATGGAGCGTTGCTGTCTAATTCGGTAACATTGTAATCGAGCAATCCTGCGGAGGTAAAATCCTGAAAAAACTTTGCCTCCAGATTGGCAAGGTTTAGTTTTAGCCTGATTTTAATAATGTCTTCGATTGTTTTTTTATACTCTTCATCAGGCAACAGGTTCAATTGGTCATCAATGATTTTTACGAGCGAAAACAGGGTATCAAACAAAAATTTTAACTGTTGCTTTGCTCTGTTATCCCTCAAAGGTTGAACCGAGTTTCCGGCAAGAGCAATATTTTTATAAAGCAGTTTTTTGTAATCGCTGATTCGTTTTACGTTGATATTTGCAAGCGTGGCAAGGGTTACGCTCACATCCATCATCATCAGTGGTTGCCAGGTTCCGTCAATGGCATTGCTTTCGTTGTAATAATTCAGATAGGCTGCATAGCGTTTTGCAAACAGGATAAAATCGGCTGAATTGCGTTCGTCCACATCAGCGTAATGCACGTCAAGCGCTGCAAGCACGCGGTTAAGCTGGCTTGTGCCTTCTCTGTTTAGCGGGTTTCTATCAGTGCATGCCATGGTTTTTATGTTTTTATTATATAGATTTTAAAATAATCAGGTTGTGATATTCTTTAGATATTCATTTTGCCACTAGGGCACTAAGGCTCAAAGTTGCACAATGAATTCTTCGCAGATTTTCTTCGCTTTGTGAACCTTAGTGTTTTTCTGTCTTTGTGGCATTTTTTATAACTTTAAGAGATTCGAGTTTGTCATTTTAAATCAGTCGCTTCATTTTTATAGAACGGGTATACAAAATTGAACCTGGTGTTTGTTGCGCTCACCGTATAATCAATCACAATCAGAATACGTCCTTCCAGTTCGCCGGTATCATCCAGGTCGATGCTGTTCACTTCAATGCGTGGTTCGTAATAGAGGATGGCTGTTGAAATCAGATCTTTGATATAGGTTTTAAAAGTTGTGGTGAGCGGTTCAAAAACCAGCTCGTCGAGGTTGCAGCCGTAATCAGGTCTCATCACACGTTCACCAGGACGAGTAGTCAATAGGATTTCAAGACTGCTTTGAATATCATCCACATCACTCAGCATTCCTACATCTGATGTTTTATTGCTGAATGCCGGAGGAAATCCCCAGCCGGTGCCTAAAAATGATTTGATAATGTTTGTCATCTTTTATCCTCCAATATTTACTGTCGGGCAGCCGATAATAATAACTCCGCCATGCGCCGTGCTGTCACCCATCCGGGCTGCCGGTGATCCTCCGATCATTACTGTGCCCGAGCCGGCTGCAATAGTATCCGGCGGACCGGTGCAGGTGCACATATCGCCGACACGTGCTGCAGGCAATCCTCCAATCAGCACTGTCGGACAACCGGCAGGTAATACCGGCCCGCCAACATGAGGAACTGTTCCTGTGATCATTGGGCAAAGGTGCATATCGGATACACGGGCGGCGAATGGCATGGTTTTGTCGGTTTTATTAGTTTTATTTTTGGTCCGAAGTCGGAAGACGGAAGCTGCTGGTGTATGACAACAAATATGTTGCATAATTCTAAGTATCAAATATTTAATCATCTTCAATTCTTGATCCATCTTCCGACTTCCGACTTCCGTCTTCCGTCTACCGTCTTCCGACTTCTGTCTTCCGACTTCTGCCTTCCATCTTCCGGCTTCCAACTCCCAACTCCACTTCCATCAGTTTATACTCACCATACTCCCCTGAATCGTCATCACCCCGCTGCTGCTCACCGTAGTTGATCCGCCGCCTTCCAGTTTTAGTTCGCCATCCGCTTTCGCAGATAATTGAGGAGCCGAAATAGAAAGTGTGGAGCCTGCTTTCAATGTCAGCGCAGAAGCAGATTCAATTGTGATTCCCGATTGTTCCATTATAATTTTATTGCCATTGGAATCTGTAAGCGAAATCTTATTCTCTGTATCGTTCATTGAGAATATGTTGCCGCCGGGTGTTTCAATGGTTATGCTTTTTTCTCCGTCGTCAATAATTACTTTGATTTCAGAGCGGGAAACATATCCTTTTTTATCGTTCGCACTTTCCGGATCAAGAGGTGCTGAGTTCGTGCTGCTGTGTAGCATGCCCAGGATTACCGGCTGGTTCGGATCGTTATTCATAAAACCAACCACAACCTCGTCACTGATTTCGGGCATAAAGAAAGTGCCTCGTTTGTTACCGGCGTCCAGGGTTGCCAGCCGGGCATAAACACCTTCTTCCTGGTTGCTGACCAGGGGTAGCCGCAGTTTTATCCTGAAGTCGCCATCCGCATCAATAATATCGGTGATAATGCCGGTTTGTAAACCTTGAACGGCACTTAATTCTCCGCTGGGTGCTGTTTCGCTCAACGGATTTACCTGTTCTGAAAAATATTTCTCGTTCCAACCCATTGTGGCGGTTGTTGTCCAGTCGCCATCACTGCATTCATGATCAATGGCAGAAACAAATACGTTTCCGTTAAAGTTCGTACCCAAGCCTTTCAGTTTTATGAAATCGCCTGCTAATACTGGTTGTGCAACACGACCCGGAAATTTCAGACTTCCTTTAATTTTCGATAAAACTTCCCGGATTTTTTTTGTTTTGGCTAAAGCACTTTGTTCCATCGGCTCTTTTTTACCACTGGCGCGAATGGTTGTCGACTGGCCAGCACCCAATTCGTCCGTTGTTACACCTGAAGCATTTCTAATGTTAAGGGCAACTTCATCATCCTCTAATTCCTGGGTAGTGTAGTTCCAAGAAAGCACTTTCACATTTTCCGATTGTACACGGGCATCTATCACACCGTCAAAATCAAGAATATTATCGCCATAGCCAAATTCGGCTAATGCCGTGCTATCGGGCTCAGCTTTAATCTTTTTAATTTTAACTTCACCGTTATTCAAAATGCACATCAGGCCTACTGCATCCAGTTTGCTGATCATAAAATCCCAGTCGCTGCTGTTGAATTGTACAAGTTGCTTGTGTCTTATTGATGAAGATGTTATATCTAATCCTGAAATTCCATATTTGCCAAAAAGGGTTTCAGCAATATCTGATGCAGATAAGTCAACAAAATGTTTGCTGCTTTTATCCAGCGTCATTTTTACGGCTTCATCTTTACATTCAACTGTAAGCAATGTAGCTTCATCATTCGCTTTCTGGGAGTTAGAGATGATGATTCCTTGAAAGACTTTAACATTAGTAGAATCGTAGCCTAAACTGATTTCAATGCTCCTTCCCGGCAGAAACTGGTTACTGCTGCTTACCTGGAAATCTTCTGTTTCCGGATCGCCATCCACAATTACAACTGTAGCCCTGGTGATGACATTAATCTCCTGGTGAACAGCTATGCTCACAATTTCTATTGCCTCGGATACAGGATTTCCATCAACCAGCAAGGAATAAGTTACCAGGCCGCCGATTTCATTGTTAGAGCTGTTTGTAGTTTCAGGCATATTTTATTTTTCTACAGGTGGGAAATAGATTTTTGTTCCAGACTTTACATTCCGGAATCCATCCAGTTGATTAAAGCTTGCCACAGGCAATAAGTACTTTTGCTGTTTGTAAATCTTATGCGTCATCAGCGAAAGTTTATCACCTGATTTTACAAGGCGTTCGTGCGTTACATCGGGACTTTGCTTGTTCTCGAGGGCTTTGCGCAGATATTCCTCAACAGTTCCTTTAAAAGTGCATTTAGCGATAGCGCGAATGGGCGTTCCGTCGGATTTGAAAAGCTTGAATTCAATATCAAGGTTAGTAAGCACACATTTAAAAAGCAGTGTTCCCCAGTGAATTTTCAGGAAATAAGGCCGGTGAATGTCTTTCTTGTATTCAATGATATTTTTGCGGAAAGCATCAATTTCATCGGCAACTGATTTTGGCTTGGCAAACGGGTTAGCAACTCCTATACTTAATGGATCTGCATCCCTGATAACACCGGTACTGTCGAACAGGAAATTGAAAGTGATTTCCTGGGCTGTAATTTTATTGAACTTCAGAATGGGCATGGATGTTCCAGGAGCCTGTGTGTCCGAAAATTCAATCCGGTGTCGGGTGGTATATGTCTCAGGATTGATGGTTACTTCAAACGCAGTACCGACAGGATTCACAAATCCTTTGTCGGAATACGACTGAATTTTCAGTTTTTCATGTTTCCCGAATCCGCTGGTTATCATCGCTCGCTTTTTTGTTTCAAGGTTTTCAAAACACTTTCAGTAACCTCTTTTGTGATTTGCTTTTTCAGCCTCAGGATATCTGAGTTGGAAGAAGCAGTATTCACCTGCTGGAGATTTCCATTTGAAACAGCTGCCCTGATGAGAAGTTCCTTGATTTCGATTGGCATACTTTCGATTTTAAATTGTTTATCTCCTAAGGTCAAGTTAGATTTTTTTGGATTTAAGAACAAGGAATGCTGATTAACGATTTTTGATTTCTTTGCTAACCAATTTTATAGGCCACATCTTAAATAAAAAATCGTTAATCCTTGTTCTTAAATCATTTTATAGACTTCTTATTATAGACTTCGTTACTAAACACTTCTTCAACCTGTTTAAATGAGATAAGCAATATTTCTAAATTGAAATACTTGCTGCCGCTGAAAATGCGCCACTGGCCAGGCTTTCGACACTTATCACGTTGAAAAACTGGTAGCTCAGTGTGATTGATTCAACTACTACCGAGTTTTCCTGAGCGTTAAAATTGCTGATGCTCCATTTTTTGGGAATGGCATTCACCACATACCACGCTTGCAACGGAACATGATCGCTGTTGAGCAAAGCGATGGTAACGTTTACGGGTTCGAAAACGAAATTTTCGAATGCATTCTGGCACCAGAGTATAATGCCCGAACCCATAAACAGTCCCCGTTTCAAAACAATGTCGCTGTACCGGGCTCGCTTGGGCAATTTCCAGGTAAACCGGTTTTGCCCGCCTTCCACAAACGTGTCCATTTCCATTTCCACATCCAACCCGCTGACTTCCTGGAAACGGAAGTCATTCGGCGTTTGAGGGAACAGCTGAAACGTGACTAAAAAATGAAATCCTACAGGTGGGTAATCGAACATTATCCTTCGTTTTGAATGACTAATCCTTCGTGAGCAATTTCAATAGATTCGATAGCGACTTCGTTGCCATCGGCTTTCAGGTCGGTGGACTGAACTTTAACCGGCCATGCGTTTTTAATTTTCCAGACTACAACCGGCTCATGGTTTTCGTTGAGCAAGGAAATGATCAGGTCGCGTCGTTCGATGGTGTTCAAAGCAACGGTATTCCACCATTTGTAATAATCGTTGTCGCCTTTGAAAGTTCCCCGTTTCATGGTGATGTTCGAAAACTTCTGCATTCCCGGCATCTTGATCTTATGATATTCAGGGCTTGCTCCATCCCGGTATTCGATAACTTCGGTAGAAACTTCGAGTCCGGTTACTTCGGTGAAACCAATTTTAGCACCACCCCATTCAACCTGGAAATGAAATTTTGGAATTGGATAATTTGCCATTGTATTTTGTTTTTAGATTGTTGATTACTAAAATGTTAATTATAAATCAGGATTAGGATTCCTGCAGTTTATGCATGAAACGAAGTATGATAAATTCAGCCGGACGAACTGCTGCCATGCCGATTTCTACAATTAATCTTCCTTCGAGGATATCCTGTGCTGTCATGGTTTGACCCAGTCCGCATTTTACGAAAAATGCATGTTCCGGTTTTGCACCAGCTAATGCGCCCTGACGCCATAACAATGTGAGGTAGTTTTCGAGCATAGCCCTGATTTTTACCCAGGTATTTGCATCGTTCGGTTCGAATACAAAAGCGAAAGTTGCTTTCTTGGCTGATTCTTCTACCATAATGAAAAACCTTCTGACAGATACATATTTCCATTCATTGCTGTTGCCATCCAAAGTCCGGGCACCCCAAACCAGGATTCCCTTGCCATTAAATGCGCGGATTGCATTCACTGATTTTCCTGAACCGGCATCCATGTTCATGTCGCCTTGTTCGGCATCAGTTATAAAATCCGAAGTTTCATAAACGGAATTTACTGAAACATTTGCCGGAGCTTTCCAAACACCTCTTGATCCATCGACCTTGGCGAAAACACCTGCCATAGCGGGAGATGGCGGGAGGGAAGGACTAAGCTGAGTTTTAATCCTGTCAATGCACAAATTATAAACTGCTGTTTGTGTTGCTCTTATCGATGCAAGGGTTGAAGTCACAGCTGCTGCGCCATCAGTTGAAATAAGCACATCAACATCTGCCTGCTGATACCTGAAATTAAAGGTTGTCCGTAAATTTGGATAATATGCAGCGGCGTAATTGAGATCTGTCGTTCTGGCAAATGCCGTCCTGAAATTGGCAATTGTGGTGGTAGTATTTGGCGTGGCTGCCACTGGCAAAGTATGATGTACATCCACAAACGTAAACCTATCCTGCAACAAAGCACACTGATCAATAGCCTGGCCAATAAGTCCGTAATAAGCTGCTTCAGCTAATGCCTGTCCCTCAGGGAATAAAATCAAAGTTGGTTCGTCCCAGGCTGCCAAAGCTGTAAGCCCAAGCTGTAACTCACCTGCATCAACCGCATTTGTTGTTGGTCCGACAGAAACAATATAGCAAGGTCCGCCACCATTTTCGAAATAATGACGAAGGCTGTAATACATGTTGTGCGTCGAAGGACTTGCAATTACTGCCTGTGCTGTCATGGAGGTTACAGCACTTGTTACAGGATCAGTGGTAATAGCTACATTCACGCTGATCCCGGCTTCGTTTTCTGCTAATCCGAAGTACTGTTCGTACTCTTTCAGCGAGAAAATTTTAGTCGGAACATTGGTCAGCGAATCCCCGATTTCGTTCAGAGCGGAAGCCGTATACCCGATAAATGCCGGAACAGCTGTTGACACCTGAGCAACCGAAGGCGGTAAGGTTGGGATCTCCGTAGTATAAACACCGGGAGTCCTGATTGCAGTTTCATTTATTTGTGACATAGCGTTTAAGGTTAAATTGATTAATATTTGTATCCGGATTTTATGTTAGTTCATTCATTTTCAATTGGCTGCATTCGTTTTAAAATGGATAAAATACTCTTTGCCCAGTATCAGATTGTTCTGAGATGCAGTACTGCTTTTCTTTAGAAGGCTGAAATCGTTTGTAAGATTCTTTTTAAACGAAATCTGAATCAGTCCTAAACACTTTTCCCCGCTTGTATCATTCACCAGATCAGCCTGGTTTGCGTATTGCACAAAGTCAGTAATATGGCTCCAGAACTGGATTTTTGTTGTGTTTTGCGGATGAGCGGGATCACTGTCTTTAATGGCTTCGAAAGATAAGTTGCCGGGATTGGTTACAAGCATTCCGGTTTTGTAAGTATCAGAAGTTTTATATGAAGGGATTTTTTGCGATAACGAAAGCAGTGCATCACGTTTATTTCCGCTGTCGTTGCCGAACTTCAGAATTTTATCTTTTGTGTCAAATCGCCTTAGGTTTGAGTTGTTTATAAACCGGGCTGAATTAATAAAGATTTTGAAAGTGAGGGTTGTATTTTCATCAAAGGTGACCAGTGGTTTATTTACTACATTTACTTTCGGGCTGCCGCTGGTTGCATCAATGGAAGCAATAGTCTGAACAAAACAGATCAGCTTGTTTTTCTGCACCTTGTATTTTATACGATACCCATTCATAGTTTTCAAACTAGCTTCATCAGCTTGTATGCTGATATCCTGCAGAATTTCTTCGCGAAGTTTATTATCCCGAAAAGCATCCGCACCATCCCTGTAGAAATCGTGCAGGAACTCAATGCTGAAAAGTTTGGTGTAATTCGAAACTATCATTGCTGAAATTTGATTTTATCGTCAATAATTATTTGTGTGATCCATGGTGCTTCGGCACTTTCGAGTGCTTCGTCGATAGCAACCATGCGCATTTTGTAAACCACCGAGGGAATGTATTTGCCACCCAGCATCGACCATAAATGATGAAGCTGTTCCAGGTTCAGGTTAACCAGTTCGAAATTCAGTTTTTCAATGCCATTAGGGAGATCAGGAAAATTGGTGCGTTCGAAAACATTCTGGCGCTGGAAAAATCCAATCACTTTCTGGATTTTTGCAATAGAGCCTTCGTAATTGGTACCTAAATTATTCAGGTTAGGCAGGTATGCTCCAAATGCAATGGTGGTGTTGAAATGCATCGGGGGATTCTTGTAAACGATTGAAGGATCCCTTTTAAAATAATTTTCAGGATCCCGCCAGAGCACTTCTTCTTCAATATTTATAAGTGATAGCAAAACATTGCTTTCGGCTACTCCGGCATCATTCAGTGTAGCAATATTTCCCAAAATCACCCTTGGACTTCCAGCCGGAGTAAAAAATGCCGAATTTATTTTTGTTGAAATATATGTTAATGCCTGGGCAATCATAGGATTTTAGTTTTGTTGTAAAGCTTATTTATATTTGTAGGTCAAAAAGTTTAGATGATCCAATGTCTTTCAGATTTCATGCTTTCTCTATTTCTCTGCATCTCTCCATCTCCCTTTCGCCCCTCGCCCCATCGCCCCACAATTTTTCATTTCCAATCTTTCCATGCTGTTTTCAGCCGGTCAATCCAGCATCCGGTCTTCTTTTCTAAGCTCTCTTTTGAGTGATTCTATTAAATCGTTCATCATTATTAATCTCTTTAGCGCAAATGCATTTATAGCTGCATTATGTATTGAGTTCAGAATAGTTGAACCGGTTACTTCATATTTATCAGCAATGTTTTGTAACTCTTCTCCCGTTAATCCATGATTGGCAGGTAAATAGATATTCCATAAATGAATTCGCTCTACAGCATCGGGTATCGGGAAATGCACAATCGCATTAAACCTTCTCAAAAAAGCCTGGTCGATATTTGCTTTATTGTTTGATGCCAGGATTACCAGGCCGTTGAAATCCTCGATCCGCTGAAGTAAATACGATGTTTCCTGGTTGGCGTATCTGTCGTGGGCACTTGATACGGAAGTCCGTTTTCCGAACAAGGCGTCAGCTTCGTCGAAAAACAATATCCAGTTTTTGTCTTCCGCTTTTTGAAATATTTTTTCCAGATTCTTTTCCGTTTCACCAATATATTTAGAAACTACCTGCGACAGATCAATCCGGTAAACATCGCGGTTAAATTGCTTGCCAAGCAAAGTTGCTGTAAACGTTTTTCCTGTTCCCGGAGGTCCGTAAAACAATGCTTTATACCCGGCTTTGAATTTGTTCTTTAAATCCCACTCATTGATCATGCTTTCGTGACAGGCAATCCAGTTGCGGATGGTTTCTACTTCAATCATCGTTGTTTCGTTGATCACCAGGTTGCTCCATTCCAGTTGTGTGGTAATATATTTGGCGGGAAATTCTGTGCTTAATTTTGGTCGGCTGACTCCTTTAAACAGAAGCTTCTCAAGTACTTCACTATTCAGAACGATACGGCCACTAAGATGAGGCTCTCCTTCATTTGTATTTTCCAGATGAAGGATATTTTTCTTTGCAAAAAGATGGTCCGAATTAAAATACTGCATAGCACGCATTTTTAAATTCAGATCACTTCCGGCAATCAGGAACAAAGCAGTTTCACCTGTAGGAATAAATCCCCTGTGATTTGATCCTTTCACACCGCCTAGCTCCTGTAACTCTGTTCCTTCAGGGAAAATCCGTGATACCACCGAATCGAAATAGCCGGGAATCAAATAGGGGAGAAGTGCAATCAGGCAAATGAGTTCTTCCTCTTTGCTAAGTTTAATGCCTATATTCTTGCTTATAAATTCTGTATGAAAATTAGTCAATGGTTTCATCAGGCGTTGTTTATTAATATCTGAAGTAGTATTCCTAATATCACTGATTCTTAATTGTATCAAAGCCTCAAGATGACTTAAAAGTTCTTCCCAATATTGGTTTGAAATCGAGATCATAATTGAGATAATCTGTTTGTTTAATCAATAAGATTTGAAAATAGCGTGGACTAGTAGAATGGCGATCTTCAGAAAGGAAATGAGTCAAAAAAGTAGTAAGGGGCGAATTACGGACGCGGTTAATTATCCTAATACTATCGCAGAATGCGTTTTTCAGAAGGGAGAAATAATAGTCAGAATGAAGAATAATTATAGGTTCATCAACTGATGATTAAATCTCCAATAGCTTGCAGCACAAGGCATAGCAAACATTTAAGCAATTAAATGCTATGAAATCGGGCTGCTAAAATTAGTTTGAACGGGGATTTTACAGAATCTTTATACAAGATACCCTTTAAGTAGAAAGGGAGTAGCGTTTGTAATGTTTTGCCTCAGATTTTGATTAGTTTAACTGTAAGTAGCAATATTCAAGCTAATTAAACACATCTTTTATAGGAACGTTATCAAACATCTTTGATCTGCCTCAAATCTGAACTCCTCTTTACTCAGGTCAGTTTGAGAATTTATAAATGTAAAAACAGAGAAGAATTATTTTTGTTTTAAGCCGGATTAAATAATTTCATTACTACTTATATTATATAGGCAGATGGATACAAAGGGTTTTTGGTCTCATTCAGTTTTTTATTATCTGCATAATACTGTAAATCATAGTAATATGTGAAATATTTAGGAATTAAAAAATGAATTTTACAGCAAATAAATATTTTATTACCAGTAGTTTACCGGCTTGTCTTTAACATTTTGTTAACCAGAATTAACAAATCGATTTAAAGAAACCAGGTAAAATAAAGATACAATAAAGCTTTTCCCAACAGGAAAAGCAGTCGATACGCAAAACGAAATTTTAGGAAGTTGAAGTACTAAAACTTAAGTTTGGCAAACCTTAGCAACAACTGTTTCTGCCCGATACCATTAAACTGCACAGTTGCTTTCTTATTCGGACCTGAACCTTCTACAGTTATCACCTTCCCTTCACCGAAGGTAGCATGTTCCACAGTCATACCTACCTGAATCTTGTCGAAATCATCATTTCCGGCGGCAGCAGCTGGTGCCGGGGCTTCTTTCTGATAACTGCCTACTTTTTTGAAGTTTCCTGGAGGTGGTGTGGTTGGTTTGGGCGCTTCTGCCTGTGTAGGTTTAACCTGTTTTGGCGGGTAGGAGGGTTTTGTAGTTTTCTGCTGTACGTCTTCACTCAGCCTGTTCCATTTGGCTCGGGCCGGGCGCTCAACATAGCGTTCGTCAATTTCATCAATAAAGCGACTAGGCTCTGATAAAGTCAGCTGTCCCCATTTGTACCGGCTTTCGGCATAAGAAATAGTTGCTTTCTTTTCAGCACGGGTAATCGCTACATAAAACAGACGGCGCTCTTCTTCCAGGTCGGCTCTTGAATTTATCGACATAAACGAAGGGAAAAGGTTTTCCTCCAAACCTGCAATAAAAACATAAGGAAACTCCAGCCCTTTCGCCTGGTGGATAGTCATCAAGGAAACACGGTCGTTATCATTTTTATCGCCGGTATCCTGGTCGGTAAGCAACGATACTTCCTGCATAAATAAATCCAGGTGGCGGATTTCCCCGGTTTGTTCTTCGGGTCCTGGCTCGCGTTCGGTAAATTCCTGGACGGCATTCAGCAAAGCTTCGATATTTTCCATCCGGGCCTGGCCTTCGATGGTTTTGTCCTCGTCAACTTCTTTAATAATTCCTGATGCCTTAGCTATATATTCGGCAAGTTCAAAGGCACCGCGTGTTTGCAGTTGTGCTCCGAAAGCCTGGATCATGGTGATAAAACTATTGATTGCCGAAATGGTTTTTCCACCTAAACCTAATTGATATGAAGAATGATTGGATATTATATCCCAGATGGAAAGATTCCCTTGCCCGGCCAGAACAGTGATCTTTTGCATGGTGGTTTCACCAATTCCCCGATGCGGATAATTAATGATTCGTCTCAGTGCTTCTTCATCTAGCGGGTTAACTGCCAGGCGGAAATAAGCCAGCAAATCTTTGATTTCTTTACGGCTGTAAAATGATAAACCGCCATAAATTCTGTAGGGAATATTCAGCCGGCGTAAAGCTTCTTCAAGCGATCGGGATTGAGCATTGGTGCGGTAAAGAATAGCAAATGCATCGTTACGGAGTTGCTCATTCATTTTTATCTCAAAAATGCTGTTTGCAACCAAGGTGCCTTCTTCTGTATCGCTGGTAGCTTTAATAATCTTTATAGGCTGCCCGACTTCATTTTCGGTCCAGACATCCTTTTGAATCTGGTCTTTATTGTTGGCAATTATGCTGTTTGCCGCATGCACCAGGCTCTGGGTCGAGCGGTAATTCTGCTCCAGCTTGAATAGTTTATACTCAGGGTAATCGTTTCTGAAGTTTAATATGTTCTGAATATTCGCACCACGGAAAGCATAAATACTCTGCGCATCATCGCCAACCACACATATATTAAGGAAACGGGAAGCCAGCTTCTTTACAATGATATACTGCGAAAAGTTGGTATCCTGGTATTCATCCACAAGAATATACCTGAACTTATCCTGGTATTTATACAGGATCTCAGCGTGATCGCGGAGCAAAACGTTGGTATTGAAAAGCAAATCGTCAAAATCCATAGCTCCCGATTTGAAAAGCCTGTTTTGATAACGGGTATATATCTGGCCAATAGCTGGTTTCTTTGCCTGCTTGTCCTGATCAATAATTTCAGCATTGCTATTGTAATCTTCAGGTGTTATTAGGTTTGATTTGGCAGCCGAAATGCGTGAAAGCACATTATTGGCAGCGTATTCCTTCGGATCGAGTTCGAACTCTTTAACAATATTGCGGATCAGGCTTTTACTGTCGTCGCTATCGTAAATGGTGAAATTCGGAGGATAACCGAGCAAATGTCCGTCAATCCGTAAAATGCGTGCAAAAACGGAGTGGAAAGTTCCCATCCATACATTGCGTGCTTCGCCACCCACAATTTTTACAATCCTGTCCTTCATTTCGCGGGCAGCCTTGTTGGTAAAGGTGAGGCAAAGTATATTGAAGGGATCGACTTTCTTTTCGATAAGATGGGCAACACGGTAAGTCAGCACGCGGGTTTTACCCGAGCCGGCTCCGGCTATTACCATTATCGGTCCGTCGATGCATTCCACAGCCTTACGCTGCGATTCGTTTAGTTCGTCAAGTATGCTTTTGCTCAATGTATGGGGCTATTTTAAAAGAACTGCAAATTTAAGACATATGCCTATGCAGCCCGAAGATTTTTATTAACATGAAGGGCGGTTGTTGGAAAATATCAGAAAATAGAAAAATAGAAAATAGAAAGTAGATAAGTGAGGTTAATACGACCTTTTACCAGATTATGATGGAATGATTAGAGAAACTACTAATAACAACTGAATGACAACTTATCCTTCTCAAAAATCCGAATTGCTCAATATTCAACAATTGAATGACCACTATATCCTCTCAAACACTCAGATACTCAATCTTCCTCAACTGAATGACAATTGAATGACCACTCAATTGTCTCTATAAACCTGCAAAACTCAACCCTCATCAATTGAATGACCAACCCTCGCTTCTCTATTTCCTCGCAGAGACGCAAGGCATTGCTTCTCTACTCGACCAACCGGATTCCATTTTGCCCAATTTCTATGACCCTGCTTTTATACAAACTCCCGACAGCCATTTTGAAATTTTTCTTGCTTATACCAAAGGTTTCGTAGATTTCATCGGCTGGACTTTTATCGGTCAGTGGCATAAATCCATTTTTTCTTTTCAGGTATTCAACAATGAGTTCAGCGGAGGTACTTGATTTTTTATACCCGGCAGGATAAAGGTTAAGGTCGATTTTTCCATCTTCGCGTACCTTATTTATATAGCCGGTAATATGCTCTCCGCGATTTAATGGTTGAAATACTTCGCCGCTGTATAGCATTCCCCAGTGGGAGTTATTGATAATAGCATTGTAACCCAATGGACACGGGCCGTAAATAAAAAGTTCAACTTCATCACCAGGTTTATACGTTGCAGGTTCTTTATCCAGGAATTTATCCACTTTGGCAGATGCGGCAATACGGTTAGTCTGCTCGTCGAGGTAAACATGAACGACATGCCAGCTTCCGGGTTCCATTTTTACTTTCTGTTCCCTGAAAGGCACCAGCAAGTCTTTCTGCAATCCCCAGTTGAGGAAAGCGCCAACGGCATTAACCTCTATGATTTCCAGCAAAGCAAATTCACCAACTTCACAGTAAGGCTCTTCCTTTGTTGCTATTAACCGGTCTTCTGAATCGAAATACAGAAATACTTCAATTTCTTCACCCTCTTTCATCCCTTTAGGTGCATATTTCCCTGGAAGTAAAATATCTCCCAGTTCCTCACCATCCAGGAAATATCCGCTGCTTGTTTCACGCAGAACTTTGAGTGTATTGTACCGACCAACTGTTGCCATAAAAATCTGATTGTTTTAATTGTGGCAAAGGTACGCCCTTTTTTTCTATGTCTCTTAATCTCTAAGTCTCTTAGTCTCTTTGTCTCCCTTCTCCATGTCGCCCCCTCGCCCCTCGCTCTGTCACCCTCCCAATCCCCATTCCCCGCTAATTTCCGCCATTCACCGATTTCCTATTTCACAACTATATACACCGCCGTACATTTGCTTCATCAATTCAACATCAATTAACCATTGTAAACTTTTTAGCCATGGACTACAATTATAACAAAACAGACAATAACCACGACTCTCAAAAAGCTGTTGTAAAAGGTGTTCCCGGAAAAGCAGCCGCACTTGGCGTAATAGTTATCGGTGCAGGTTTGTTGCTGCTTGCACGAAATACCGGATTGCTTAATGAAAACGTTAGCCGGATCGTATTTTCCTGGGAAATGCTGCTTATCGCAATCGGAGTCGTTAACATCTTCTGGCGCCAGTCATTATGGTCAGGAATAATTCTGATAGGATTAGGAGGATTCTTCCTGCTGGTGAATTTCTACCATATGCCTTTCAGCACCTGGCAGTTGTTTTTACCGGCTCTTATTATACTTGTTGGACTTAAGATGATATTCGGGCCATCGAAGTTTGATAAGGGTATGTTTAAGAAACCTATGTTTAATAATACGGTTGGGAATGAAGATTTTTTCGAAGACATCGCCATATTCGGAGGTGGCGAACGTAAAGTAGTTACTCCGACTTTTAAAGGCGGACGCATGGTTGCCATGTTTGGCGGATCAAAAGTGGATCTGACACATTGCAATATCGCTCCCGGCGACAGGCCGATGGTAGAAGTTGTATCCATATTTGGCGGATCAGGATTAATAGTGCCATCCGACTGGAATGTAAAAGTTGAAGTATTCAATATCTTCGGTGGATATGTTGATAAACGGATTTCTTCACAAGTGGATTATAATAAAACACTTATTATAAAAGGAGTTACTATCTTTGGTGGTGGCGAAGTGAAAAGTTATTAATTCGTGATTGTTGATTTGTGATTTTTGAATTGTGAATTCAGCATTGATCATACAACATCACCAATCCCTAACTCCCAATCCCTAACACCTAAACCATTGGACAAACCATTTTTAACCCGTAATCTTTGGATTTATTTCATTGCATTCTGGATGGCTGTTGCAGTCATCCAGTTTGCATTGTCGTATGGAGTGTATGGCCAGGCATTGATTAATTCGATTACAGATAGTCTTATCTCGAATATAGTATTTGCTGTTCTTGGGATCGGACTTTGGAATATGGTTCGCTACTCAGGAAAACAAGTAAGTGGTTTCCTGAAAAACCTGGCTTATCACCTGGCTAGTTGTGCTTTAACTATTCTTATCTGGCAGTTTGTTTCCTATTCAATACTCAGGCTGTTGTTTGGGAATAATGATGTCTTTATGAATTTCCTGGCCCAGGCTTTAATAGTAAAGGTTCTGACAGGCGTTCTGATTTACTTTCTGCTCATTTCAGTCGATTTTCTGATATTAAGTTTTGAAGAAATGCAGGAAAAGGCTGAACACGAAGCATCGCTTTCATCCATGCTACGCGATGCAGAGCTCAATATGCTGCGTTCACAAATCAGGCCGCACTTCCTTTTTAATAGTCTGAATTCAGTAAGTTCACTCACACTTTCTAATCCGCAGGCAGCCCAGGATATGATTATAAAACTATCAGAGTTTATGAGACACTCACTTACTCTCGGGGCGGAGACGATGAATACGCTGAATGATGAATTATATCATGCAGGGCTTTATCTAGATATCGAAAGAGTCCGCTTTTCCGACCGTATGAAAATCGAAAAGTCAGTTGATCCCAAATGTGGGGAAATGATGCTTCCCGCAATGATTCTCCAGCCATTACTCGAAAATGCTGTTAAACACGGTGTAAATACTATGCTTACTACTTGCATCATTACGCTGAAAGCTGAATGCAACGAATCCTACCTGGGTATTTCAATCAGCAACACGTTTGATCCCGATGCAGTTCCGCGGAAAGGTACAGGAACAGGCTTAAGCAATGTTAAAAAACGGATGGCAGCAATTTATGGCCGGAGCGACTTGCTGTCGTCTACAACAACGGATCAGACGTTTGAAGTTAAACTGCATATACCGGCACGTAAAGACATTAGCTGAAATTATTACCTTTATTAATACTTAAGCAACGTTTTAGTTTCATTTTAATTCATTTTCAGATGCAACCTATCTCAACCATAATTATTGATGACGAGGCCCTTGCCCGCGATATTGTTAAGCGATACTCCGCCGATTTTCAAATGCTGAATGTTGTTGCCGAATGTGGTGACGGATTCGAAGCGCTCAGGCAGATTCAAGTACACAAGCCTGAATTGTTATTTCTTGATATCCAGATGCCGAAACTCGATGGTTTCGAATTGCTAGAAGTGCTCGATTATAACCCGGCAATCATATTTACAACAGCTTTCGATCAGTTTGCCATTAAAGCATTTGAAATGAATGCGGTAGATTACCTGCTGAAACCTTTTTCTAAAGATAGATTTGAAAGTGCCGTGCAAAAAGCAATTCAGCGGATAAGCATCGAAAAATCGAATGCGAATACATCTCTGGATACTTTAAAGGAGAATGTCCAGGAATCCCGCGGCACGCTCGATCGGGTTGTAACCCGCCTCGGATCAAAAGTTACTGTTATTCCTGTCGATAGGATTTGGTACATTGAATCAGCGGATGATTATGTTATGATCTATTCCGAATTGGGTAACCACCTCAAAGAAAAAACCATGAAATTCTTCGAAGAACATCTGCCAGCCAATAATTTTGTGAGGATTCACCGTGGTTCCATTATCAACCTGGCACAAATCGCAGCCATCGATCCGTATACAAAGGATACGCATATGGTTACACTGAAATGCGGTGCAAAATTGCGGGCAAGTGCTGATGGGTATAAAAAGTTGCGGGCGCTCCTATAGGTGTCTGCACACCCGCAGGGTGTCTGACACCGAAACTCGTTTGCGCGAATGGTGTATGTGGCCGAAGTTGGTTCGCTAATCAGAAAATCTTATCAATTTCTTCCTCTGTAAATTCAACAGAAGGAATATCCAGAAAATCTATGTCAGATAAGTTTAGTATAGTTTTACCCAGTTCAACCATACTTAACCCATCACTCCGCAACCCACAGTATTCTTTATACGACGAATATTCCCATTCCAACATGTTTTTAGCTAATGCTGCTTTCACCGGATTTTGATGCAAATACCAAAAGGCAGTAAGCGCATAGCTTTCGGTTTCAAGCAATTTTGATTTTGTCTTTTGTTGGAATAAACTGCCTGTCCGGGTTTCTCTATAATTAATCCTCTTTGTATAGTTACTTTGCAATAATTGAAAACCATTGGATATGGCTGGCATTACATTGCCGCCCCATTTAATCGGTTCAAGACTTGCATCATTAACGTCAACCATGAAATGAAAATGATTGGGCATCAGGCACCAGGCAAGTATCTGGCATCGGTTCGCAATATGATTCTTGCAAAGTGAGACAAAATGATTATAATCACCATCACTGAAAAAGATCGGTTCCTTGTTATTGCCTCTGTTATAGATATGATAAAAGCCAGGTTCTTGAAAGTTCATAGTGTAAAATTAATAAAAGTGTCTGCACACTCGCAGAGTGTCTGACACTTTTATTTCGGAAAATGTGTCTGGACAACCCGAAGGGTGTCTGACACATTTATTATTGGATATTGAGTATTTCGAATTAGACTCAAAACGGTGTCAGACACCCTTCGGGATGTGCAGACACCGCTAAAAAAGTGTCTGCACACCCAACGGGTGTCTGACACCGTTTTACGATTTTTTTCGTTCCTTTGCACCGGTCCTTAACCTGAATTTCCATGCAGCTCCCCATTTTCTACCTTATCAATTTCTCGATTATCCTCATCGTTTTGATATTCCTTATTAAATACCTTTGGGATATGTTCTTTGGCGAAAACTACGAACCACCGGCCTGGGAACACGCTCGGAAGGAGGGAAGGATCACCCGCGAACTACTGAAAGCCTCCCGCAATTATCCCGATAAGATCCGCCTGTATAACTTCTGGCTGCAGATACAACGTATTAATAAGGATAAGGTGAAAGGCGATTTTGCCGAACTCGGAGTTTATAAAGGAGATAGCGCCCATATTATCCATTTGATAGCTCCGGAGCGCACACTGCATCTCTTTGATACCTTCGAAGGTTTCACAGGTAAAGACCTAAAACCCGAAACCGGAGAAGCTGCAACCTATTCAACAAAAAACTTTGCCGATACCTCTATTAATAAGGTATTAAAAAATATAGGTGGCAATCCTGACAAGCTCAAAGTCCATCCAGGCTATTTCCCGCAATCAACCGTTGGACTGGAAGAAACATCTTATGCGATCGTAAATATGGATGCTGATCTCTACAATCCAACCAAAGCCGGTCTTGAGTATTTTTATCCACGGCTTTCACCGGGCGGGGTTATCTTTATACACGACTATAATGATAAATGGGAAGGGTTAATTAAAGCTGTTGATGAATTTGCTGCAACTATCCCCGAAAAACTGATTTTGGTACCCGATCTGGACAGCACCGTGATGTTTGTGAAGAATAAATAGTCGTGGTTTTAAATGCACTTTTATAAACATATCTGGGATTTCATCTGAATTTAACTAGTCTTTTTGGTTATTAAATGCTTCATATTCCATATTTTAACAGTAACTCACTGTTTGTTTTTAAAAAAGAGTATAAATATTTTATCCCGGATGTTGTATGTATCAAATAAGTTGTATCTTTGCACCCTCCTAAAACAGTAGCCTTTTTACAAGGCAACCGTTTATAAGCGAAGGACTAAAGATTTTTGATAGTCCGGGAAACCTGAGAAATTAAGACGATATAGGTTTCAAAACACGATAATGGCTAACGTTTACTCGTTGCCAGCTTTTACGAAAGCCTCTTGTGTTGAACGTCTTAACATCAGAATTGTATCCCGTAGTAACTGAAATCAGCCCTTTGTCGGAGAAAACCGCGACGGGCATTTTTTTTGCCCGGAACAATAGAAGGCGAATAAATTACAAATACTTTTAGTTACCGGCTTGGTAATCAAAAATTAAACAGTACTTTTGCAGCCCCGTAGAAAAAAAATAGCTTAAACAATAGAAAAATCAATAGATTCAATATGCCTACAATAGCACAATTGGTTCGTAAAGGTCGTCAGAAACTGACGGATAAGAGCAAATCACCGGCATTGGATTCATGTCCTCAACGCCGCGGGGTTTGTACAAGGGTTTATACAACTACACCTAAGAAGCCAAACTCGGCAATGCGTAAAGTAGCAAGGGTTCGTCTTACAAACGGTAAAGAAGTAAACGCTTACATACCAGGCGAAGGCCACAACTTACAGGAACACTCGATCGTTATGATCCGCGGTGGTCGTGTTAAGGACCTTCCAGGTGTACGTTATCACATCATCCGTGGAGCACTCGATACTTCCGGAGTAGATGGCCGTAACCAGAGCCGTTCAAAATACGGTACAAAACGTCCTAAAAAAGGCGCAGTTGTAAAAGGTGCAGCTAAACCAGGCGCAAAAAAGAAATAATTGAATTTTTGAAACGATAAGGACATCTCAAAATGAGGAAATCATCACCCAAAAAACGTGTCATTCTGCCTGATCCAAAGTTCAACGAGCAGATAGTTACAAAGTTTGTAAACAATATGATGGAACGCGGTAAGAAAAACTGCGCATATGATATCTTTTACGACGCTATTGAATTCGTAACTGAAAAACTGAAAGAAGACGGTTTGGAAGTTTGGAAAAAAGCATTGAACAATGTTACACCAAATGTGGAGGTTCGTAGCCGCCGTATCGGAGGAGCTACTTTTCAGATTCCATCTGAAATCCGCCCTGGTCGTAAACAATCAATCGGAATGAAAAACCTTATACTGTTTGCACGCAGACGTCACGAAAAATCAATGGCAATGAAATTGGCCAGCGAGATCATGGCTGCATACAAAGAAGAAGGTTCCGCGTTCAAAAAGAAAGAAGATACTCACCGTATGGCCGAAGCTAACAAAGCTTTCTCCCATTTCAGGTTCTAATTAACTAAAAGGAAGATTTATACATGTCATCAGATAAACTGAAATATACGCGAAACATAGGCATCATGGCCCATATCGACGCCGGTAAAACGACGACGACGGAGCGTATATTGTATTACACCGGCCGCAATTACAAGCTCGGTGAAGTACATGATGGTACAGCTACCATGGACTGGATGATCCAGGAACAGGAACGTGGCATTACTATCACTTCGGCTGCTACCACTGTAAACTGGGAATTTGAAAACCAGGATTACCGAATGAACATCATAGATACACCGGGCCACGTTGATTTTACTGTTGAAGTAGAACGCTCACTCCGGGTTCTAGATGGTGCTGTTGCTGTTTTTTGCGCTGTTGGTGGTGTTGAACCACAAAGTGAAACCGTTTGGAAACAAGCTGATAAATATAACGTTCCACGTATTTGTTTCATCAATAAGATGGACCGTGCCGGAGCTGACTTCTTTTCAGTTGTTGATGAACTTAAAGAAAAACTTGGAGCTAACGCAGTTCCATTGCAGATACCAATCGGTGCAGAAGATACTTTCGTCGGAATTGTTGACCTTATCAGCAACAAAGCTATAATCTGGGACGACGCGTCAAAAGGAATGCAATATTCAGAGGGACCAGTTCCTGAAGATATGATTGAAATCGTTGATGAATATCGTACCCGTCTTGTAGAAGGTTGTGCTGAAGAGGATGACGAATTATTAGAGAAATTTTTTGTTGACCATAATTCGATTACTGAAGAGGAAATGCGACGCATTATCCGCCAGTCAGTTCTTTCGATGAAAATAACCCCGGTTATTTGTGGTTCAGCATTCAAAAATAAAGGTGTTCAGAACCTTTTGGATTCAATCTGTTTATACCTCCCTAATCCTTATGATGTTCCTGCTATCACAGGTATCAATCCTGATACTGAAGAAGAAGAAACACGTCATATTGATTCGGATGAACCATTTGCAGCTCTTGCTTTCAAAATTGCAACCGATCCTTTTGTTGGTCGTATTGCATTCTTCAGGGTTTATTCAGGTACACTTCAATCAGGAAGTTATGTGTTGAATGCTTCAACCGGTAAAAAGGAACGTATCTCACGTATCATGCAAATGCATGCTAACAAGCAGATTCCTTTAGATTTGATTGAAGCCGGCGATATAGGTGCAGCAGTTGGATTTAAACAAATCCGTACGGGCGACACACTATGCGACGAAAAGCATCCTATCATCCTTGAGTCAATGACATTCCCTGAACCGGTTATTAGTGTTGCAATTGAGCCACGTACCCAGGATGATGTTGATAAACTAGACTTAGCATTATTGAAACTTGCAGAAGAGGATCCTACTTTCAAGATTCGTACTGATCAGGAAACCGGTCAGACTGTTATCTCCGGAATGGGTGAATTGCATCTCGATATTTTAACCGATCGTTTACGCAGGGAATTTAAACTGGAAGTTAACCAGGGACCTCCACAGGTTGCATACCGCGAAGCTGTTACAGCTACTGTACATCATCGCGAAGTATACAAGAAACAAACTGGTGGTAAAGGTAAATTTGCTGATATCATTTTTGATCTTGGTCCTGCTGATGATCCTGAATTTAAAGGTCTGCAGTTTGTAAACGAAGTTAAAGGCGGTAACATTCCTAAAGAATTTATCAGCCCGATTGAAAAAGGCTTTAAAGCAGCAATGTCGAATGGTGTAATGGCCGGATATGCTCTGGAAAGCATGAAAGTAAAATTAATTGATGGTTCGTTCCACGCAGTTGATAGTGATGCATTAGCTTTTGAAATCTGTGCTAAAATCGGATTTAAGGAAGCAGCCCGCAAAGCTAAGAGTGTACTGCTCGAGCCTATCATGAAGATAGAAGTTGTTTGCCCTGATAACTATGTTGGTGATGTAACCGGCGACCTTAACAAACGTCGTGCAGTGGTTGAAAACATCGATGCCAAAATAAAATATCAGATTGTAAAAGCTAAAGTGCCATTGTCGGAAATGTTTGGATATGTTACGAGCTTACGCACAGTAACATCGGGACGTGGAAATTCAAGTATGGAATTCTCACACTACCAGGAAGTTCCAAAGTTTATTGCAGAAGCAGTGATTGAAAAGCTTAAAGGATAAAAATTCAGTAATAATAACGTATAAAAGATTACAACGTGAACCAGAGGATTAGAATAAAACTGAAATCGTACGATCATAATTTGGTTGATAAATCTGCCGAAAAGATCGTGAAGACGGTGAAATTGACCGGTGCAATTGTTAACGGGCCGATTCCTCTTCCAACCGACAAAAAAATCTACACTGTTCTTAAATCGACTTTTGTAAATAAAAAATCGCGGGAGCAGTTC
>CAIRMR010000084.1 GCA_903879715.1 uncultured Bacteroidales bacterium | reverse complement strand
TTTTCTTTTTGCTTCTGCCGCTTTCTTAGCATCTGCCGCCTTCTTGGCTTCTGCTTTAGCCTTTTCAGCCTCCTTTAATTTTGCTGCCTTGGTTTTGTCGGCTTCCTTCTTAGCTTCCAGTTTGGCTTTCTCAGCTTCTTTCTTTTGGGCTAATTTGGTCTTTTCAGCTTCCTTCTTTACTTTTTCAGTTTCCTTTGCTTTCGCCAGTTTGGCTTTGTCAGCTTGTTTCTTTGCTTCAGCTTTCGCTTTCTCAGCTTCTTTTTTTGCAGCTATTTTGGTTTTCTCAGCTTCTTTTTTAATTTTTTCGGTTTCTTTTTTTTGTGCTATTTTAGCTTTGTCAGCTTCTCTTTTGGCGTCAGCCTTTGCTTTATTAGCTGTTGTTTTGGATTCGACGGCTGTCTTTGCCGGTGTTTCTTTAAAGCAAACCGAACATGGGGTTAATCCTTTGCCTTTGGCTTCGTCCATACTCATAGATTTCACATCACCTGCTTTTGCGTACTGGCAATCCTTTTTGTGGTATTTATCTCCTGCTGAAGTAACATAAACGGTTTGAGCCTGCAGTTGGGTGATCAATCCAAAAACGAATAAGGCAATAACAAAAATATTCTTTTTCATAATTTTTAAATTTAAAAGGTCGTTCGAAAGTAAGAAATTATCAGGTTGAATACAAAAAATATTTAGCAGAAAAATTACAAATTTAGTTCTGAATACGGCTAAAATAGAAATATTTTTTTTGTCATCGCCGGCTTTTCATCGTATAAGATCAATGCTGTGTCAAATTTACACTGTAAAATCACCCTCACCAGACAACTGAGAATCAGCAAAAACAATCAATTAATAAAAAAGATTAACATAAACTCAAAACGAGCGTTAAGAGGGCATTTGGGCAAAGCGGGAACTTACGGAAAAGTTAAAATAGTGATAAAGAGAATGATCCTTAATATTTATCAGCCACATAGTCGAAGAATAGCAGGCAGGATGCTATGATCAGTTCCGGCTGTTTTTTCTGATCCTTACATAAATTACGCCAAGAATCACCAGAATTGCGATACCGAAAATCCATCCCATTCCCATTTCAGGAATGGATTCCGCGAATGCATTCATCATATTTCACCTCTTTCTTTACTGGTGCTAATTATATCAGCTTACTAAAGTTATTCAATACAAATCCTGGGGTAATCCGATCCAACCATTACCAGTTGCATAGAACAAACCGGGCATACTCCCGGCTGATTATATGTTTTATTACCTTCGCAATTCATAGGACACTGATAACTAACTTCCTGCTGGTCTTTACCTGTATCGTGATAATTTGCACAGTGTCCGCGACCTGAAATCATTTCAAGTCCCTTATCATTAGTATTAAGCTCGCCCATAGGGTATTGTGCTGCTTTCATTTTATTTATTTCAGGAATTTATTACTCCAACATATTTTCAAGTCTCCGCAACCTATCAGACTACAAAATTGATTGACTTTGAAGCAATTAGCGTTACATTTTTCTGGAAATAAGTTACATAATTATCACATCTTATATTTTGATACATTTTTGGACACTCTCTTATAAAAAACAGCATAAAACACTACGGCTATCAGGATTGACTAATGATATTACAAATCATGGTATTACTTTTGAACCCGGTTTGCCTTTTCTTATTTTCTGACTGACGCAGGTATAACCTCTCCGGTATATTGTACTAATAACAATGAATCACCCCGAGGCAGAGCCTCGAGGTATCAAAATTGATTTTTTTCTTTCCGACCCAAAGGGTCGGGGAATTAAACCACTTTATTATTAAATACCGTTTCGTTTTGAAACAAGACTTTCCCGCAGATAGTCAATAAAATACCGCTATCAATCTATTAACCAACAAAATAAACAATTGGAATAATTATTGTATTTAAACATTTAAGACCGATTGTAAATCCAAAAGAGTAAGCGGGAATAAATTCAGGATAACTACAATCAGCTATAGGATGAATGACATTATGTGATTATAACCAGGGTTATTATGAAAAACAGGGTTTCTAAAAAAAAATACAAAAATGAGTAAATGGGAAAAATTATATAGTAACCTGTGGATCAGGATTTCGGATGATAATTTCGATAAACTGATGCAAATTCAAAAGAATTACCAGATGAAGAACGTCGAGGATGTATTGGAATTACTGGTTAACACCCATACTATCAGCAGCCTGGCAAAAGAATCAAATGAGTATGCTACCGAGAAGGATATGAAAATCCGATCGAAGGCATCATAATGGTTGAAGTATACAGGTAAGGGACAAACTTGACGCGCATTCCAAATTAAGTATATTTTTCTATAATATTCTTTAAATGAGGATATTGCTGAATCAGATTTTCTCTGCCTGCCAGTTCAAAATCTGAAAAATCGAATCCTGGCGCAACTGTACAGCTAACCATTGAATAGCCAGCCGAATTTTTAACAGAAGCAGCAAACCAGCAGTTAGCAGGAATTATTGCCTGAGGAACTTCGCCATTTTCAATGTCATTACCCAGGTGGATTATAGTCAATACATCTCCATGAATTACACAGATTTCCAATGGTTGTCCCTGGTGAAAAAACCATAGTTCATCGGATTGAATGCGGTGAAAATGAGATTTGTCTTCGTTTTCCAGTAAATAGTAGATGGCGGTGCTGATATTCCGCATCTTTCCGTTGCCGGTAGTCACGTTCCCGGCTGAACGGTATGTTTCCCTGTAATATCCACCTTCCGGGTGAACTTCCAGTTGTAGTTTAAGAATAAGCTCTTTAACATCCATAATATTCGGTATTCGATTCCTGTGTTTAATTTAACTGATTTAATTACCCCCAACCTAAATCAGATATAGCGACTATGATTTACTACTACAAATAAATCGCGTCAAAATAAGTATTACTATCCCTTGGGTTCAACTAAAACAGCAGTACCATAACAGATTACTTCAGTAACATTGCTCATTACCTCAGCCGATTCGTAGCGGATACCTATCACAGCATTGGCGCCAAGCTGTGAAGCGTGCATCATCATTTCCGAATACGCATCCAAGCGGGTTTTTTCACAAAGTTCAGTGAGTAAGGTTATGTTTCCACCAATAATGGTTTGCAAACCGGCACCGATAGTACCAAAAATTGAACGTGAACGGACAATAATTCCACGGACTACACCCAGGTTTTTTGTAAGCAGATAACCTTGAATTTCAAAGGTAGTAGAAGTCATATTCTGTTCCATATTATTTTGTTTTAGGATATTACTTTCAAAAGTACGTAATAATTAACAAAACAATAATGTGAATATTGATAATGTCCGTTTTGATGCTCTATGACACTTCCTGCTTCATTTTTAGGCCGGTAATCTACAAAGTTCTTTGATTCCCTGCCGGTGGTTTCGCCTGTTGGTGAGGCGCAAAGGCAAAGTCAACTGTCATTATGTAATATACTATTGCAACCATCATCAAAAACAGGAATATCCAGAAACCAACAGTATGATTGATATGTTTCCAGTATGGCCGGTGTTGAACTAAATCCCTGCGGGATAGCTCTTGTTAAATTCATATTTATTGAACTTTACTCACAAAGCGTTATTAATCCATGCATGTATGTTTATGCTTTATCACGATAAACTATCATGATGGCGATGAAAAAACCATGACAACGGCGCGAAGGCCAGCAGCCCTATTAACATTGTCACTGTAACAGGATTAATCACGGGGGTGTAAATTACGGTGATAGACACTGGGTTTATTATGGATTAGTCAAGGCTGCCAAAGGCAATAACTTATACCATCCGTATTATATTTTAGGCAGATTTTTGAAAATTTGAATCCAAATAAATTTGTCAATTGTAACGGCACTATCGCGTTTAAAGAGTATAAATGTATTTCAAAGTAATGGTGGTCTTGTGAAGAATTATTCTGATTATTTTAAACTTTTTTCATATCTCTTCTTTGTTCTTTTAAAGGCAGTACTAGTCCATTCTGCGTCAAAGTCTTCCCAAAAAACCCGAATTATGGGTTCGGAAATTGGAGTATATATTAGAACTACTAAATCATCAAATTTAAAATACACATTATTGTTGTCAGGATTCTTTGAAAGAAAATCATTACTATCTTTTATTGTTTTTGTTATCTTGTTTAAAAGCTCTAATGCCATATCACGAGATAAATTTTTAAACCTATATCCTTGGTATACAACTCCTGCCGCATTCCAATAACTACCATAAAATCCTAGAAGTATACCTTCTTCACCTTTTTCTTCACATTTGTATCCAAGGGAGGTGAGTTCACCTGAATTTGTCGCAGCTAATGGATCGAGGTCAAATTGAATAACCTTGTTTTCTGTCTTTAAAACCTCCTCAATTAGGAATTGTTTTGCTCGGTAAAGTGAGATTTCCTTACTAAACTCCTTAGCTGAGAAATATCCAGAATTTCCATGACTTACTTGTGCTATTTGTGCTATTATTGATTGGCTTAATATAGTAAACACAATGATTAACTTAGTTTTCATTGATTTTTAAAGTTTGTATTATAAATGTGGACTAATCAAAGGTAACTTACTTTAAACAACATACAAGTTTTTAAAGACATTTTGTATATCGGGGGCAATCATAGTCCCGATATAGGGAAGAAATCTAAGTGTCACGATAAAACCGTCCAGATAAATGAGTCCTGATAAACAGGCAGGATTTGTCACAATTAAAGCAATTTCGATTTGTTCGGTTATGTTTAGTTGGGAGCTGGCATGATGCAGGTATTATTCTGCTGGATCAATTTCCGTGTCATGTTCCAACGCCAGTGATCCTTCATCCTCTTTAATTAACTTCCGCATAAACGCTTTTCTGTCTTTTTGATTCCGTAGTACAAAAAAGATAATTTAAGCTATCATTGCTACTAAGCCGGGTATCAGAATAATTAAGTTTGGTTCCATGGTTTGTTGTTTTTATAGTGTCAGATTCAGAAATGGATTATGTAAAGACTGCACTCTAAATATTCGCAATGTCACGCCATTTGTAATCCAATATTTACTTCGATGCCTTTTCGGCAGGAACTTTCAATCCGGCTTCCCGCGCTTCGCTTATTCCTATTGTTATAGCTTGTTTCCTGCTTTTCACTTTTCCTCCACTGCCATTTTTCCCTGATTTCAGCGTTCCTTCCTGGAACTCATGCATGACCTCTCCTGTTTTTTCACTTGATTTTTTTGAATACATGTTCATGGCATTGCGTTTAAAACTGGCTCTTACAAAATTAAGATCAGCGAAATCCTGAAGCATTACATAATTCTTTACAATTATTACATAATTACCATATTTCATTCCGTACCATATTTGTTTTAAAAGCTTGTTACTATTATTTTTATCGATCATGCTTCTTTTTTGCTTATCTTGTAGCCACAAACCTGATTAAAAACTAATCAATGTGTTCCCGATATATCATATCTACTACCCTCGAAGCTATAGAAGCCAAATTTGGTCTTCCTCCCCAGGCAATTACCTTTCAATCCAATTATAACATTACTCCCGGCCAGGTTGTACCTGTAATCACCAACGAAAAGCCCTATGAAATCCAATTCTTCAGATTCGGGTTAACGCCTTTCTGGGCCAAATCGCAAATGAACCTTTTTAATGCCCGCGCCGAAGGTGACTCCAACAGCGAAGACAACCCCACATTCAGAGGAGCTGCCGGGATAATCCAGAAAAAAGCTTTCCGCAAACCCATACGTTCGCAACGCTGCATAGTAATTGCGTCAGCATTTATCGAAATCACCTCTAACAACGGTATCACAAAACCATACCTCGTTTATTTACGCAACCATCAAAATCCGTTCGCCATAGCCGGTATCTGGGACAGCTGGCTCAATCCTTCCACAGGTTTTCAGGAAAACGCCTTCAGTATTATAACAACAACAGCTAACAGCTTGCTCCGCCAGACCGGTAGCCATCGTATGCCTGTAATTCTAACCGACAGTGAAGCAAAAAGATGGATCAAATCCGGAACTGAATTATTACGAATAACAGCTATGCTCAAACACTACGATTCCAAATTAATGAATGCCTATCCCATTGACCCGAAGATTAAAAATACTTTGGAAAATGACAAGCAATTGATTCAGCCAACAGGCCCCAGGTTACTCATCGAAGAAAAAAGAATTGCTTTCCAGATACCACGGGGTTCCGGTTATCACGAGGCCCGGAAAGCAAACAAGGCTGCCGACACTTCAACTATGGCCGAAAGATTAGAGCTGGCCAGGAAGAAAGAATCCGAAATAAAGGAAAACCAACCTCAAACTCAATCCCAATATATTAAATATGAATAACGTTGCTTCCATGACTACAGAAATATCCCCGATCACTAATTCAACTGAGTTAGCTGTATATTCCCCCGCATCCATCATCAATATTCTTGCAAATATTATTGCAATTCCGGGAACGAATAAGATCATCGGCTTAAGAGGAATATACCATGCTACTGGCAAAACGCCATACAGCGGGTTCTATTACGACCAGCTGAAAGACGAAGCATCAGATTACACAATACAGCTTATTGTGCCTGCTCTTATCCGTAATCAACTTACCGATAATAAGACTATTGAAGTTATCTGCTACATCACCAAGAAAGCAGAGAAAGACGGGTCCGTACGCCTGCTTGCCACAGTTACCGACCTTGTTAATCAGACTCAGAACAAATACACTTCGGAGGAAATCCGTACCCTGGAAATACAACAGAAAAAGTCGGAAAAAGGATTCCGCGACCTGGACAGCTTTGTTAAAAACTGCATATACGAAGAACGCAAACCTAATATCAATATAATTATCGGCAAAACCGCAGTTATTCAGCACGATATAATTGAACAGATGTCGGAGGCAGGATCATTGTACAATATCAGTTTTATCCAGGCAACCATTTCGTCCGTTACGGAAATGATTGCGGCCGTAAAGGCATCAGATAATCCAGGTGTTGATATCCTTGTTATCGCGAGGGGTGGCGGAGATATTGATACAGAATCTATAAATAAATCTGAACTGGCCGAAGTTTGCCTGAATCTCAGTCCATTCCTTGTAACTGCTTTAGGGCATAAAGTCAACACGCCTTTGTTAGAACGGATTGCAGATAAAAAATTCATAACGCCAACTGCTTTTGGCCAGTATCTAAAAGAAATCTACAATACTACCATCGAAGAACTGGCACAATCCAAAGCCAAATTAGTCGCTGATGTAACTACGCAATTAAAAACAGTTTACGACAAAGAACTTCATAATCTGAACGAAAAACTACTGCAGGAAAAGCAATTAAACAAGAAAAATATTGATAATCTTACGGCTCAGATCGTTGCAAATCAGAATGCCTACAATTCCATTCTGAAAGAAAAAGAATCAGGAACAAAACTCCTCGAAAGTGCCAACCTGATAGCAGGAAGATATAAAGAATCATATACTTCACTACAAACCGCGACAAACATTAAAATAATTATCATTGCGGTTATTACTGCTTTAGCAGGGCTGGCTATTGGATTTTTCTTCAGATAATCTTATCCAAACTGTTGATGAATACTTTTACATACTACCACAATGGAGTTACAGGGTAACTCTGTTTGGTGTTCAGAATATTTCAATTAACTTTGGTCATGTAATACGCAGAAATATGAAAAAGAATCTTTCGGTGCTTGGCATTTTGTTAATGCTCATGCTCAAATACCCTCCTCTTCCTAAATACAGCCTGTTTCATAAAATTGAAATTGTGCAGGTATGCAAATTGTCGATAAAGCAACTGGCTTTGCAATTCCACCTGAACTGAAACTAAGAAGGAAATAAGCAGATTAAAGTATCGTTGAAATTATAAAGACTTCTGGTATACCCTGAATTTTTTAATCATAAATGCGCCATAGCGTTTAAATTCATTCGACATATCGTCATTTTTTTCCATCACAACATGTGTATCAACGCTGGTCATTCCTCTTCTGATGGCAGCTTTAATTGTAGAAATCGATAAATATATATTGAGGCCTTGTTTCTGATATTCAGGAATAACCGCCCCTATCATCAGGTTTACCGATTTGGCTGTTTTCATAGCCCTCAGTATATGAAACAATCCGAAAGGGAATAAACGGCCTTTTGCTTTCTGCAATCCTTTATACATATTCGGCATGCTGATAACAAAGGAGATCACTTTGCCATCCTTAACCACAACACTTACAAATTCAAGATCAATAACAGGCAGGTATTTTTTTGCCATTTCCTGCATTTCAGTTTCGTCCATCGGAACAAATCCATAAATATTGCCAAACGATTCGTTCATTGCCCTGAAAATAGGAACTATCCAGGGCTTTACTTCTCTTTTGCTTTTGAATTCGATAAACTCAAGATCTTTCCGGGCGGTAATCCTGTCGAATATTTTATACATTACGTCAGGCGGCGGGTTCGACAAAGGATACCGGTAGATTACGCAGTCCAGTTCTTTGGTATATCCTTCAGCCTCTACAAGTTTTGGCATGTATTCGAAATTACACGCGCTGTCAATAACAGGTTCATAATCGAAACCTTCGATCAGCAATCCCTGTGGCTCACGATCCGAAAATCCGAAAGGACCAACAATTTTAGTCATTCCTTTTTCGCGTCCCCAGTTTTCAATTTCGGAAATAAGGGCATGGGCAACTTCCTGGTCGTTGTAGGTTTCAATAAATCCGAAACGGGCATTTTTAACACCCATCATTTCATTATACTGATTATTTATGATGCCCATAATCCTTCCAACCGCAACTCCATCTCTATAAGCAAGCACTAAGCGGTAATCGCAAACATTAAATGAATGGTTCTTTTCAGGATCAAAAAAAACTTTTTCATCCATATATAGCGGTGGCAACCAGTCCGTATGTCCCTGATGAATCTTTTCCGGCAGGTATATAAATTCTTTAAATTCTTTTTTTGTTGAAACATACTCTAACACAATAGCCATCAGAATCCTATTAAATGTGTTTTGAAATAAATTTAACTTAATGTTGAAATATTCCTTGTGCTTTTATAAACTATTTGAACGAGTATGCTAAAGTATGAAATATTCCCGATAGTGCTTTTTCGCATTCATAAAACCAATAAACTCCGCCCCGCTACTTGTTACCTGCTGGCTGATGCCTGGAGATGAAGTCAGTTCTGAAGAAATTCCTTTCGATATTCCTATATTAATCAGCGGTTTAAATTAATGTTTTCAAAAACCCGGTTTAAGCAACCTGCCTTAAAATCCCCTTTCAAATTGCATCTGTTCATACTTTAGCAAAACCATCAGATCCCCTTGTAAACGAAAGCTAAGTCATTTGACACATAAACACAAACATCGGGAATAGAACTTTATTCTGATATTCAAAACCTTATAAATATGTAATCTAAGTGCTTCCAATTTGAAATTAGAACCACTTTTAATAATTATATTTGGGATAACAATAATTTCAATATGAGAACTGCAGATAGAATAATCTTACAAAACGAGTATTGCCTGAGAAACTTTTTTCCATTTTTAACATTTGAGACAATATAGGTCGCGGGTAGTATGTCACTTCCCTGACAGCCACACAGCCTTCCCCAATTTATCGGGAAATTAATCCTGAAAGGGGTTTTGCAAGCAGTAATCCTGATAACTACAGTGATCCGATTTTGTGCTTTACCCGCAATTTTTACATCTATAAACATCAGCCATTTAACAATTGATGATGACATCATATTGATTAAAATGAGTCAACCAGTTCCCCCGTCTGGTTATGCTTACCTTTCACAGTATACACTGATGCTTCCATTCAACCAAACCGAACCCCTCGGTATCCAATTATCTTAAATTTCCTATCAAAAAGAGGTAGCGATGAGGGGGCAATGGAAAGTTCATTTTATCCACAACCCTTTCCAGGCGGTTAATGTGAAATAAAGGATGCTTGTTAACGGAAATAATAGTTTGCAAATCAAACGTACTTGAATGGAAACCCAACATTTCTGATGGCAGTAGAACTGTTATTTTTTCATGCTTTTCCATTCTTTAACAAATGCTGTTAGTGGTGTTGTAATAGGAATATTTGAATTTATTTTAGTCACCCGGGCTCACATCTTATTTATGATCAGATGTTAGCATCCGTATTTTGAAATGCCGGACTAGCAGATAGGATTATAATGGATTTTAAACCTGACATCAGGTTTTACCATGACCATTAAACAAAGCTGCAAAATGTTTCTGTACTTTCAAACTACTTTGTTTTTTTTGATTCTCAAATGTAATGGATTTGGAGCATTCCTGGTGTTTAGGAAATTAAATTACTGCCCGACTTTAAAATATTTTAAAACCTTTTCATGCTAATATGGTTATAATAATAGCTCGAAACCCTTTATTTCAGTATCTTTGCAGTGTTTTCAGCGATAAAAAAAATAGTGGAAAACAATAAATTGCCGGGTTAGATTTACAAGTTTTCTCAGCTAATCCAGATTCATAAATGTGATTGAGTTTACAAGTAGATATGTAAATAATCTGACTAATTTCAAGACATTTTCCTCGCATTTTTTTTCATGCTGTTAAAATAATTTGCATAGACTTTGCAGATAGTGGCAAGCAAGCTTTTTTACAAAACTATAAATGCTCCAAAACAATCAATATTTAAAAATATCGACATGCAAACAAAAGCTGTAAGAATATACGGGAAAGACGACCTTCGTTTGGAGGAATTTGAACTCCCTGAAATGAAAGATGATGAAATACTGGCTGAGGTTATTTCGGACAGCATTTGCATGTCGTCGTACAAAGCCACCAAGCAAGGTTCCGACCACAAGCGGATTCCTGACGACATAGATATTAACCCTACCATTATCGGGCACGAATTCAGCGGGATAATAAAATCAGTTGGAACAAAATGGCAGAACCAGTTTAAGCCGGGTGACAAATTTTCGATACAACCCGCCCTGAATTATAAAGGTACCCTTGATGCTCCCGGCTATTCCTTCCGCTGGATCGGAGGCGACGCAACCCATGTTCTTATTCCCGGTTCGGTTATGGAAATGGATTGCCTTTTGCCCTTTAACGGGAAAGAGTTTTTCCTGGCTTCGCTCGCCGAACCCATGTCATGTGTAATCGGGGCTTTTCATGCCAATTACCACACACGTTCAGGATCGTATATTCATGAAATGGGGATTAAAGAAGGCGGCAATCTTGCTATTCTTGCTGGCGTAGGCCCAATGGGACTTGCAGCTATCGATTATGCACTTCACTGCGACCGTAAACCGGGATTGATGGTGGTTACCGATATCGATCAGACCCGCCTCGACAGGGCAGCCAAACTTCATAGTCCTGAGGAAGCAGCCCGTGAAGGGATTAATCTGATTTATGTGAATACGTCTAATTCTGCAACTGCGGTTCAGGAACTTAAAGCACTCACTGGCGAGGCCGGTTACGATGATGTATTTGTTTTTGCCCCTGTGAAACCGGTTGTTGAACAGGCAGATCAGATCCTTGGTTTCGACGGATGCCTGAATTTCTTTGCCGGCCCTTCCAATCCTGAATTTAAAGCAGAATTTAATTTTTACAATGTGCATTATGCGTTCACTCATCTTGTAGGCACCAGTGGTGGTAATACGGATGATATGCGCGAAGCATTAAAGTTGATGGCCGATGGAAGGATTAACCCGGCCGGCATGATCACTCATATCGGTGGCCTGGATGCGGTAATCGAAACCACCCGCCATTTGCCCGAAATCCCGGGTGGTAAAAAATTAATTTATACGCACAAGAAATTCCCCCTTGTGGCATTGGATCAGCTTTCGGCAAAAAGCGAAGAATTTCCTTTTATGGCCGAACTGGATAAAATGGTTAAAAATAATGAAGGATTATGGTCGCTTGAGGCAGAAAAGTATTTGATGGAAAATGCGCCAAAAATCTGATAATCCAAATAAATTCTCTCGATTATCCCAGGCAAGTTTTTCAACAAGCCAGGTTTTACCTGCGCAGTGAAATCCATGAACAGCTACTTTATTTCTCATAATTATGATTAATTACTATGAATAAATCAGAATATTTTGATTTAATCATAGTAATTAATATCTTTGAAGCTCTGATATCATGATTATATGAAAAGAAAAATCCAGGAAAAACTCATCCAGTGGAAAAATAAGACTGGTAGGATGCCACTGATTTTGAATGGAGCACGACAGGTTGGGAAAACCTATATTTTGAAGGATTTTGCCGGTTCACATTTCAATCAATTTGTTTACATCAATTTAGAGACAAATAGCAATATAAATTCGTATTTCGATGGCGATATCAATCCTATGCATCTTGTACAGTATCTGGAATCTGTTTCGGATGTGCGCATTATCCCTGGTGAAACACTCATTATTCTTGATGAAATACAGTCGAGTTCGCGTGCATTGTTATCGTTAAAGGCATTTTGTGAAGAAGCTCCGCAATATCACATCATTGCGGCAGGTAGTTTGTTGGGAGTTGCCGTTAATCGCGAAAAATATTCATTCCCGGTGGGCAAAGTTGACGAGTTGACCATGTTTCCAATGGATTTTGAGGAATTTCAGTGGGCAGTGAAACGAACAGCATTAAGCCAGGATATTTTAACTCATTTCAATCAAAATTTAGCATTACCGAATGCCTTGCACAATGAAGCCCTGGAACTTTATAAACGATATCTGATTACAGGCGGAATGCCTGCGGCGGTAAAAGAGTATATTGACTCATCCAGTTTCCTGACAGTCAGGGATGTTCAGGGACGAATTTTAAATGAATACATCGCCGATATGGCGAAGTATGCAAATCCTGCAACAACAGTTAAAATCAGGGCTTGCTATAATTCAATACCGGCACAATTAGCCAAAGAAAATATCAAGTTTCAATACAAAACTGTTCAGCGTGGAGGAACCGCAACTATTTTCGGAGAATCGATAGAATGGCTTGTTTATGCTGGCATAGCACTCAAATGCCAGAAAACCTCACACGGATTTATGCCTGTTTCGGCATATGCCGACTTAAGTGATTTTAAACTTTATATGGGCGATACCGGTATGCTAACCATGAAGTCGGGTATGGCAACCCAAACCATATTGTCACCACTGCAAGAAGATAATATGTTTTTAGGGATGATCAGTGAAAATTATGTGGCACAGGCCCTGATTTGCAATGGGTTTTCTTTGTATTACTGGAAAAACGAAAATACCGCCGAATTGGATTTTGTGGTGCAGATTTCGGGCGAGGTTATTCCGGTTGAAGTAAAAAAAGGTAAAAGAACAAAGTCAGCGTCGCTCAACATGTTTATGAAACAATACAACTCCGGCTATGGCATTCGCATTTCAGGAAAAAACTTTGGTTTCGAAAATCATATCAGATCGGTGCCTTTGTATGCTGTGTGGTGTTTGATGCCGGAATAATTCCCGATTATACCGGTCATTGATATAGTTATAGTTATAGAATCAAAACCGGGAACACAAATTCTTTTTGGTTCCCGGTTGGTTTACTACTTCTGCAATTTTTGTACGCTCAGATAGCTTACAGTTTAGCCGCAATAAATTTCTCGAGTTTAACCAGGTCTTCGGCAAACTTGCGGATACCTTCCGAAAGTTTTTCAACAGCCATGGCTTCTTCATTATGCATCCATCTGAAAGCTTTCTCGTCGAGATGGATTTGCTGGATATCCATGTTTTTTGATTTTTCAGGATCGAGTTTACGCAGAAGCTCGCCTTCGTTATTTTCCAGTTCGGCAAGTAAGTTTGGCGATATTGTTAACAGGTCACATCCTGCCAGCTCAATGATTTCTCCTATATTCCGGAAGCTGGCACCCATTACTTCGGTTTTGTAACCATACTTCTTGTAATAGTTGTAGATGTAATTCACGGATAATACTCCCGGATCTTCGTTGGAAGGAATGGCGTCGACTCCGCGGTCTTTCTTGTACCAATCGTAAATCCTTCCAACAAAGGGTGAAATAAGCTGAACCTTAGCTTCAGCGCAAGCAATGGCCTGGGCTTTGCTGAAAAGCAGTGTAAGATTATTATGAATGCCTTCCTTCTCAAGTTCTTCTGCCGCTTTGATGCCTTCCCATGTACTTGCCAGCTTAATTAGTATTTTTTCGCGGGAAATCCCGTTTGCTTCGTAAAGGCCAATGATTTTATGAGCTTTGTCAAGGCTACCCTGGATATCGAACGAAAGCCTCGCATCTACTTCCGTAGAAACCCGTCTGGGTACGATTTTCAATATTTCCAACCCAAAATTAACCGCAAGCATATCCATGCTTTCTGCCAGTTTTGATTCAAAACTACTGCCCTGTTTTCTGCCATATTCCACGGCAGCTTCAACAAGGTGAGCATACTCCGGTTTCTGGGAGGCTGCATAGATCAATGATGGGTTTGTTGTTCCATCAATGGGTTTGAATTGTACATAGCTTTCAAAATCACCGCTATCGGCAACTACCTGGGTATACTGCTTTAACTGTTCAAGAAGGTTCATTTTACTGAGATTAAATGTTTAAACTAAATTGATCTAATGAGTATTAACGTTAATACTTGGTGGACGAAAAAAAAAAGAATGTAAAAGAGGAAACAAATGAATTTTTATCTATCTGGTTGTTTTAAGTTCATAACAACAGAACTGGATTTCGAAAAATCCAAAATTATACTGGCAAAAACCTTCTTTTAGAATTCAATATCGTATAATCCTTCGGCGTCGATTTCAAACTGTTTCACACCAATATCGGTCATAGGATGTGTGATAAGTTGATGAAGCAATTCGGCACTAACAGTTGCTGCATGTGAACCGGCCATGCTAACACGGTAAATCTGGTCTACTGTTTTAAAGCTGGCGGCCAGCACTCTGCCTTTCAGTCCATAGTTTTCAATATTCTCAACTATATCGCCCACTACTTCAATCCCGTGCGAAGAGATGTTATCCAGACGATTTACGTAAGGAGCTACAAAATCGGCACCTGCCTTCATTGCTACCAATGCTTGTTGTTGAGTAAAAATGACAGTCGCTGTAACATTGATTCCTGCATCCTTTAGGATGCTCATTGCTTTATACCCTTTAGCAGTTACAGGGATTTTAGCGTAAAAATTATCTCCAAAATCGAAATAACTGCGGTATTTTTTAGCTTCACGAACCATATCATCCGTTTCGGCGGAAATCATTTGTACATGTACCATTCCCGCACCAACCAGTTCCTGTATACCAGAAATGGCCTCAGAAAGTTTATGCCCGGAATGGCTAAGAATTGTCGGATTGGTGGTTACACCTTCCAGAGGAAAAAAAGAATACAGCTCCCGAAGTTCATCCAGGTTGGCTGTGTCGGCCATGTATATCATATGGTTTAGTTTTTTTTGTTTTTAAATAGAGTTAAGGTTGAGGTTAAGATTGAGGTTGAGGTTAAGGTTCGGTTGATGCTGATATTAAGGTAGCATCTGCTCAGCCTTATCCTCTACCTCAACCTGATTTATCTCAATGTATCTTAGTTCAGCATATTCTGCCCTCCGGTAACAGGAACAGCCTGCCCGGTTTCGTATTCCTGTTCGATGATGTAGTAAACTGCCCGCATCACATCAAGGGGAGTGCATCCACGACCTGCCGGAACCTGGGATTCATAAAAATGCTTTACGTCATTTATTGTTTTAGCGCCTGGCACTTTACCGGTACGCAGGTACTGGACAAACAGCCCGTTTTCAGGATCAGCCCACAGGGGTCCATCATAAAAGTTACCCGGGCAAACTGAATTGACCTTGATTCCGAAAGGCATCAGTTCCAGGGCAAACGACTGTGTGAGCCCAATTCCGCCGAATTTTCCACCGGCATAGGCAAAGTTCCGGTTACTGCCTTTTAACCCGGATTTTGAATTAATCTGGATGATATCGGTAAAGTGGCCTGCTTTGTATTTATTCTGAATTTTCATAACCGCCGAAGCGTATTTGGCACAAAGAAAATACCCTGTATAGTTCACTTTGGTCATCAGTTCGAAGGTTTCTGGTGTCATTTCGTCCAAGCCACCGGCTCGTAAAATACCGGCATTGCTGATAAGTATATCCAGCCCGCCAAATTCACAAACAGTTTGAAACACCAGATTTTCAACCGAAGCTGCTTTCGACACATCGGCTTTAACAAAGAAAGCTTTGTTCTTGCCTTTGCCGCTGTTAAGCGATTCTGCAAATTCTTTTCCTTTTTCTTCGTTCAGGTCGGCGATTACAACGTTGGCACCATTCTCCATCAGGTTTTCAACAATTCCTGCGCCAAATCCCTGGGCACCACCTGTTACAATCGCAATTTTCCGATCCGCACGACCAGTAGTAGCTCCCATGGAAAGGGCTAACCGGTATTGCTCCACTTCCCAGGTATCGATAAACTGAACCTGAACGGGAGTCATAGGACTTTGACCTCCAAATTTCTCGGTATACAAGCTAATCAGACAGGTGTCGTTCATCACATCTTCGAGGGTCGAAACTCCAAGGGCATTGTCACTTGCGAGGATACAGCCAAGTCCTTTGATAAAAATAATTTTCGGAGTTTTGGGTTGTGTTTTGATGTACTCCTCAATTTTTGCTGAAAGATCTTTTAGTAAAACATCCGCATCACCGGTATATTCAGCATACAGGAACGATGAGTTGCAATACACAATTCCATCAGGAATAAATGGGCTCGCTATTTTTTGGTATTCGGTTTCTGACGAAAGGAATTTTTCGTAGTAAGAATTGCTTACCACTTTAAGCGTTTTCAGGCCATTACCTGACAACATCATGCGGATAGCCGGGATGATTTTTGCAGCAGCCGGATCAATAGGCAGGTTTACCTGTTCGGCAATTTCACCTATGGCTGCATCAAGTTTGTCAATAATCTTATTATAAAGTTTGTAGATTTCTCCAATGCTGTCGGCAGCTACAAAAATGCCGTGATTTTGCAATAAAATTATCTGTGGTTCAACCCTTGTCCGATCGCGATACGCATTTACCCTACTTTGAACTTCTTTAAATAAAATATATCCCGGATCGACATAAGGCACAAAAACAACATCGTCGCCAAACAGAATTGAGGTCCGCTTTTCAGCATCCTGGCTGCACATAAGCCCGTTCACTTTGGTGCTGTGAGTATGAACCACAAAACGGAATGCCATCAAATCGTGTAAGGACGTTTCCACCGATGGTCGTTGACCTTTTTCAGGATGTACTCGTGAATTCAGCAGATCAATTTTAATCTGGTTTTCGCGTTCCATTGCATCGTCGGAATACGTTTTTTCGGAAATCAAATGAAGCATTTTCCGATCGAGTTGAGCAAAGCCTGATTCTTCGATAGTGGCCAGGCTGGAACCGCTGGCTTTGATATAAATATTATTTTCGTCCTTAAACGAAGTATTGCCTCCACCGGCTATAACAAAGTCTTTCTTCTTTCCGTAAAATTGCGATACTTCGATTAATTCCTGTATTTCGGGTCTCATAATAAAATGTTTAATGTTCATATGCTTCGCGTTCAAGGGTTCAAATGCTTCGCGTTCAAGAGTTCAAATGCTTAGCGTTCAAGGGTTCAGTTGCTTCGCGTTCAAAAGATTAAATGCTTCGCATTCAAGTAGTTCAAATTAATCCAAAACTCGTCTACGTTAAGCACCTCCGGGGTTTGGAGTTACATGTCTACTCAAAATTCTAGATTCAAAGGTCAAGATTCAAAGGTCAAAAATCCAAAAGAACTAATTCCCATTTTCTATTTTCTATTTTCCAAAATCCAAAGTTCAAACGCACAAATGTGCAACCCGCAAAATTCTGCCGTTATTTCTGCCCAATGAAATGTGAAATTACCGCCTGTCCAAGTTCAGCAAATGAGTTGTATTCGGCTGATTTTGTATTACCTGTGCTATCGATATAGCCCTCGTGGCCCTTGGCAACCAGGTACTGATGGGCTGCCAGTATGCAGGCTCCTTCGAACCCTATTTGTTCCAGATCAGCATCCAGTTCAACGCCAGCGCTACAAGAAACTTTAATCGGATCGAGCTGGGGGGTGTTGTGTTCGGTTCCAAATGTGATCAGGAAATTCTTTGACCGAAAGTAAGTTACAAAATCTTTCAGAACAGGGAAAGTATTGCGTCCCGGAATCAGCTCAACACTGTAAATCCCTTTACTTACAAGTACCTCATACAAAGATACTTTATTTTTCTCATAATCGGTAAAATTGCCTTTCGCATCATCGAGCAGAACAGGGTAACACGGAATGCCACCGGCACTGATAATTACATCTTTCACCTGCTCGAGGCTTAAAAATGCTTTGGGATCTTCGGGCACAAACGCACGTCCACCCGTTTTTAGCAGGTTTCCACGAATTTCATTTTCAAGCCCGGTAATATCGTTGAATTCCGATTTTACTTCTTTTCCGGAAAACAACTGCTTATAAAAAGACTTCTTCCCTTCAGCTGAATCAAATTTTCCATCAATAGCCACGCGTAAAGCTTTGGCAATATGCCTTTCGCGAAGCATATTCTTTGCATATTTTGCTTTCAAATCATCAAATGTAAAACTGAATCCTGCGTTCAGTTCTATCAGGAAAGCATTCAGCTTTTCGACCATTTCGGCAGTTTGAATATTGCTTTCAGTCTGTACCTGTTCAAGTAAAGCAAGAGCATCTTCACCAATTACCAGCGGCTGAGTCAATCCTTTCCCGCTAAAATAGGTGCGGCCGGGATTGGCCGGATCGTTTACCCGGATTCCTTCAGCCTGCAGATCTTTTTGCAGCGACATAAATTCGATGTTGAATAAGGGGAAAATATGGTATTTCTGCGCCAATTCCACAAACTCGGCATACCCATCCGTAGTATAAAAGTCATTGATACCAAGTACCTGGATTCCTTCAGCCTTAGCCATCCGGAATGTCTGTTCAATTTCAGTAAAAGCGCTAAACGAAAACGGTGTATGAAAATGGCCGTTTACTAAAAGAACTTTGTGCTCGTCTTTAGATTTATAGTAATCAAGCAATGTCTGCCTGTCGGGAAAACTTTTAAAAATGGATTGATCGTTCATTAAATTATGCTGTTTGGAACTGTCTGAAATTTATTAAATGTTTTGATTTAAGAACAAGGATTTAAGATTTACGAAGTTGAAGAAATCATCATTTTGAATATCATCTTAAATCAAAATTCGTTAACAAAGCGAAGCGTTTTCATGAGTGAAGCGAATAATCCGTGTTCGCCTTATAAATGCAAGAACCTTAACTTAATGAAATTGACTTCAAGCCCTTTAATGAACCAAGGCAAAAGGCTCAATTTTCTTCAGCCCCAGATCCAGTTTTGTTTCGGTTCCTGTAAAAGCTTTATTCCACAAAACCATTGCTGCGCCCAGGGCTGTGGCATTGTCAATTTCAGAAGTAAACACCGACTTCCAGGGAAGTAAAGCAGCCAGCAAGCGGACAAATATTTCGTTACGCGCGAATCCGCCTGTAACATAAATCGACCGGGTTGTATCGTTTTTAGGTATAACGAGTTGCAGCGAATCTAGTCCAAGGTAAGTCAGATCTATAATAAGCTGGTGATATGCTTCTTCATAAGAAGTAAATGCTGAAAGATCTACACTTGAATCTATAGAATCTGCAGGCACACCGTTCCTGAAAAAGACCCGTTTACTGAGCAGTTTTTGTACTAAAATTTCGTCCGGTTTAACGCTTTTATAAAAATCAACTTTAACACCAAAATGAGTGGCAATCCGCTCCGCATTTACATCGTGAATGTGACCCATGAAAAGGCGTGCCGATTTTACCTGTTTCTGCATCGTACTCATATAACAGAGGGCATCTTTACTGAGTTGCTCAGCAGTCAAAGGCTCATCGTTAAACGGATTCATGAAAATACACCAGGTACCTGTTGATATAAGGATGAAAGGATCTTCACTGCTTATCAGATATGGAGCCAGGGATGATGAACTGTCGTGAATACCGATTCCAACCTGTATTTTTTGTCCATCTATAATTATCCCGATTGACTCATCATTGGAAACAGGAACGGGCAACTCAATATTTTCATCAGCTAACCATTGATGATAACTATGTTTATCGAAATCCCACAAGGAAGTGTGGCAACCGATAGAAGGAAATTCAGAACAGATATTTTTTGTGAAAATAAAGCTCAGGTACTGCGGGAAATGTAAAACATGCTTAACCATATTGAATAATTCCGGTTTTTGTTTTTTCAGCCAAAGAATCTGTAAGCCAGAATTGAGCATTCCTGAAGCGGGTGAAGCGGTTTTGCGCGAAAACTCATCAACACCTCCGTACTTTTCATAAAAACCTGTCAAAACACTGTCCGGCATAGGTTTAAGGTAATTGTAGATAGGTGTTATCCTTTGCCCGTCGGAATCGAGATAAGCCAATGACGCGCCATAAGTGGCAAAATTTATTGCTTTTACATTATAATCCGAGGCTGCTTGAAATGTAGTGATGGATTGAATCATCCATGTTTCGATTTTCGCAATATCGTCGCACGAAAACCCGTCTTCATCGGTTATTTCCGCAAATTTCTCTTCTGTCTGGAAGACAAGTTTTAACCCACTATCGAAAAGCAGAATTTTCTTATGGGTTTTACCTATGTCGAAAATGGCAATAACATCTTTCTTCATTTTTATTGGCTTATAAAACAGGGTTGTTTGTGAATTATTCCGGGAAACAAGAGGCAACTTTTCTGATAACAAAAGTAGTTTTGGCTTGTACACGCATCAATAGGCAAAATGTTTATATATTTGCACAAAATGACACAAAACATTGATTAATAAATTTAAATATATTACTGCATCAGAGGAAGATAAAGAATGGGGGCTACATCTAAATGTTGTTGGCATAGCCGGCATCGATAAAGGTTCCGATTATCCGCCTGCCGGCCACCCGTCAGGTTATACATTTGACTGGAGCGCAGGCCGGACACTTCATGAATACCAGATAAATTATATCACCGAAGGGTTTGGAATATTTGAAAACAGACAAGGCTCATTCCGTATAACGCCCGGAACAATAATTATCCTGTTCCCCGGCGAATGGCACAGGTACCGGCCCTTAAAAAAGACTGGATGGAAAGAGCATTTCATCGGATTTAACGGATCGCTGGCTTCTACACTTTTAAAGGCTGATTTTTTTAAAAAAGAAAGCCCGATAATTAAGATTGATTTCCGTAAAGAACTTCATGATCTGTTTTTGATGATCTTTGAAAATGCATTTTCTGAAAAAGCCGGATACCAGCAGATTTGCACGGGATTGATCATCACCTACATCGGGCAAATTATTTCAATAATTAAAAACAAGGAGTTCGAGGGCAAGGATATTGAAAAGCGAATTCAACAGGCTTGCCTAATACTGCGCGACAACCTGGAATCCAATATTGATGCGCGTGAATTGGCAGGGGGATTAAATACCGGGTACTCTTATTTCAGGAATATGTTCAAAAAATATACCGGTATGTCGCCAGTACAATATCACCTTCAACTTAGGATAAAAAAGGCCGAAGATATGCTACGTATGACAAAGAAGCCAATAAAGGAGATAGCATATGAACTGGGATTTCAGTCCATCTATTATTTTTCGCGGCTATTTAAAAATAAAACAGGAAAAACTCCGAGTGATTTCAGGATGTTGCTGTAGGTCAGAGTTATCTATTCAAAATCAATCATGGCCTTCATCACGCCATCGTGGTAATCAGCAACCAGTTCAAAGGCTTTTTGCGTATCATCAAAACTGAAGCGGTGAGTTGGCATTAAACTAACATCAACCGCTCCTTCTGACATTAATTCCAGAGCAGTTTCCACGCAACCGACTTGCCGCCTGACATTGGTAATGGTTATTTCTTTCCGCCTTAACGCATCAACGTCGAAAGACCATCTGCTGAATTCAGGAATTCCAATGATCATCAGTTTTCCTCCTGGTTTGAGTAGTTCAATAGCCTGGTCAATAGCTTCCTGTTTACCGCAACATTCAAAGACAGCATCCAGTAGCAGAGGCTCATTTTCTTTTATTGATGTAACAATATCATCCATATCAGGATTTCCAATCCAGCTTGCGCCGCATTTATCCGCAATTTCAAGGCGTTTATTGATTTTATCGGTCACATACACTTTTGCGGCACCTTGTGCCAGTGCCGGAAGGAGAACACTCATTCCGATTGGGCCAAATCCAAGGATTCCAATCTTTGCATCCTTCATGGGAATGCTTTGCTTCACGGCATAAATACCAATGGCCAGTGGCTCCGAAATTGCAGCCTGGTCATAACTGAGCTTATCCGAAATCGGGATGCAGCTGGATTCAGGCATCACGATGTATTCACTAATGCATCCTTCGGCTTGTCCCGGGCAACCCAGAAATTTTAATTTCCGGCAGGTATGTTCGCGGCCGGCAAGGCACTGATCACATTCGCCGCAAGGCATAGCGGGTTCTATCGCAATACGTTGACCAACTTTAATGCTTTTTACGGATGTTCCAACAGCAACAACCTGCCCGGCTCCTTCGTGTCCGAGCGCTAAGGGAAATTGAACTACCTGGCTCCCGATTTTTCCTTCTTTATAATAATGCACATCGGAACCGCAAACACCCACTGTTTTCATTTTTATCAGAACATCTGTATCGTTTATCATCGCCGGGTCCGGGACTTCAACAATACTGATCTGCTTTATACCTGTGAGCTGCATTGCTTTCATATCAGAAACATTCTTTAAATTACTTATCGATAGCGATAATTGACTTACTGAAAATCTATTCACTAAGTGTGACTGATGAATAAAGTATCAATCAGATAAATGAAATTCTAAGAGACTATTTGAATTTCTTTGTTTAATTCTAAAACTGCTGGTTTCTTTGAATATCGAACAAGGATTGACGATTTTTGATTCAGGAAGTATCCCAGGTTACATGGTTTATGTAATCTTCGTAAATCGTAAATCCTTATTCTTTATTCTTAAATCAATTAATTAACTAAATTTAGACAGTTACTAAGATTTCCCTAACTTTTATTGGCAAGAAAACCACTAAACTCCTTTTTTATTCCTTTGCTTAATGCTCTCATCTCCAAAATCAGTACCCGAAATATGGTCTTTTAAAGGTACGATTTTCTGATCTATGGCATCTATTATCCATTCCGCCTGTGGGAAATAAAAGTTTTCCAGTTCATAAGCAGGAACAATCCAGTTGCGTGAACCCACAACAATGGGCGCTGCATCAAGATCATCAAAAGCAAGTTCAGAAATAGTGTGTGCCATTTCTTTGAGGAATGATCCACGGGAATTGGCATCACTGGTCAATACGATACGTCCGGTTTTCTTCACAGATTCGATCACCAGGTCGTAGTTAAAAGGAACAAGGCTCCTGGCATCGATAACTTCGGCCGACATTCCATATTTTTCTTTCAGGATATCAGCTGCTTCGAGTGCGCGGTAAAGTGTAGCGCCAATGGATAAAATCGTAATGTCATCTCCTTTACGCTTGATATCAGGTTCTCCGAAAGGAATTTCATAATAGCCTTCGGGCACACCACCTTCGTGAAACAATTCAGCCACATCATAAATCCGCTGGCTTTCGAAAAATATAACCGGGTCGGTTCCCTGCAAAGCTGTATTCATAAGGCCTTTGGCATCATAAGGTGTTGCAGGGAAAGCAATTTTTAATCCTGGAATATGAGCAACCAGCGATGTCCAGTCTTGTGAATGCTGCGCACCGTATTTCGATCCTACCGAAACCCTTATTACCACCGGCATCTTAATAATATTCCCACTCATCGCCTGCCATTTTGGAAGCTGGTTAAAGACTTCATCGCCGCAACGTCCCAGGAAATCACAGTACATGATTTCGGCAATTACTCTTCCTCCGGCCATTCCATACCCAATTGCGGTTCCAACGATAGCACCTTCGGCGATAGGCGAATTAAACAACCTGTGATATGGCAGAGCTTCAGTTAATCCACGATAAACAGCAAACGCACCGCCCCAGTCACGGTTTTCCTCTCCATAGGCAACAAGCGTGGGATCTTTGTAAAACCTGTCAATAATGGCTTCGAAAATGGCATCTTTTAACTGGTAAGTTTTTAATTTCGAATGAGGTTTTCCGTCTTTATCAAGTCCGTATCGTTCTTTCTTTTTTAATTGCTGCACCCTTGGATTTTCTTCCATTGTCATCAGGGTATCAGGGGTACGATCCTCCATTTTATCAACGGAACCATCAGAAAATATCATATCCCCGATTGTTTCAGGGTAAGCTAGCAGGTCCATGCGTGGAGAAACATTTTCGTCGATTGCCTTTTTCAGTGCTTTTACGATACTTTCTACAACCACTAATTTTATGGCTTCGATTTCCTCTTTGGTTACAATGCCTGAACGGATCAGATCTGCCGGATAAGCAAGCAGGGAATCCTGTTTTTCCCATGCGTCTATTTCTTCCCTGCTGCGGTATGAAGAAGCATCGGAAGGGGAGTGACCGGTAAAACGGTACGTGAGTGTATCAAGTAAAACCGGTCCTTTTTTCTCCTCAATAATTTTCTTTTTGCGGCGGAATGCATCAATAACAGCCAGTGGATTGTATCCGTCGACCCGTTCGGCATGCATCATTTCAGGATTTACACCGGCACCAACACGGGCAAGCATATCGTAACCCATAGTTTCACCACGGGTCTGGCCTCCCATGCCATACTGGTTATTCATGAAATTGAAAATGATTGGCAATCCTCCTCTGTATGGTTCTTCCCACAAGGTCCGGAACTGATCCATAGTCGCGAAGCTGATGCCTTCCCAAACGGGACCGCAAGCCATAGAAGCATCACCAATATTGGCTACTACTATGCCGGGTTTGGAGTTTACTTTTTTGAATAATGCCGCGCCCACCGAAATATCTCCTGAGCCGCCAACAATAGCATTATTCGGATAAACTCCGAAAGGTGTAAAAAATGCATGCATAGAGCCGCCTAAGCCTTTATTGAACCCGGTTTTCCTTGCAAAAATTTCAGCTAGCGTTCCGTATAATAGGAAGTCGGTTGCAAGCTCCTTTGTGTCACCTTTAAATCCTTTTTCGACTACCTGCAAGGTTTCGCCATTAAAGTGAACCTCCATGATATCCATCAAAGCTTTTTCGCCAAGCTGATGAATCGCGGATAATCCTTTTGCAAGTATTTCACCATGCGAGCGGTGCGATCCGAAAATATAATCATCCACGCTAAGGGTATAAGCCATACCAACAGCTGCAGCTTCCTGGCCCATGGAAAGGTGGGCAGGGCCGGGATGGTTGTATGGAATCCCCTGGTATTCGCCTGCTGTCTTGATCAGGTTCAGCATGGTTTCGAACTCCCGGATCAAAAACATATCGCGGAATATCCTTAGAAAATCTTCCTTTGAATAAATTTTCTTTTCTTCTTTTAAAGTCTTGCTGTATTGGTTTACCGGAATTGAACCAAAGTGAATTTCACCCTTTTTCCTGGCGTCTGTTGGATCTATGAATTGTGATTTAGGCATGGTATGACGTTTTTAAGTAATGTTTTTGTTCTACTTTTTTTTGAAGCTGTATTTTTGTCGGAAGTCGGAAGACGGGAGCCGGAAGTAAGAATATTTTCATCCTTTCTTAATTGGCCTGGTCTTTTTTATCTTAAACCAGATCGTTGCTTAAGTTTTCAATCTGATTCCTTATCTCTTTAAGAAACGCGGAAGCCGGGGCGCCATCCAGAGCTCGGTGATCGTAAGTAAGCGACAGACCGATAACCGGTATAAAAGCGATAATTCCGTTTCCTATATCAGCAGGGCGATACGTGATGGTATTCACTCCAAGAATTCCTGACTGGGGAAGATTGATAACCGGCGTAAACAACTCTATTCCGTATGCGCCGAGGTTCGAGATTGTAAAACTGGCATTTTCACTCCGTAAAAGTTCAGGATCAACGTTTCCTTTCCGACAATTTTCAGCCATTGCTTTCATTTGAGTTGCCAAAGCTTTAAGTTTCAGGTCATCAGCATTGCGGATAACAGGTACCATTAGCCCGCGGTCAGTATCTACGGCAATTCCGAGGTGAACTTTTTTAAATGTTTTCATCCGATCGCCCAGAAAATGTGCATTGATGGCAGGCATTTTCTCCAGCGCGCGAACGGTAGCATAGCAAACCAGATCGTTCAGGGTTATATTTGGGATTTCACCTTTTTCGGCACGTACTTTATAAATAGCGCGCAGTTCAAGCAATTTTCGTGCATCAGCGGAGGTATGGTGAGTAAGCTGAGCTGAATTCTGAAGGGAAGCATGCATGCCTTTGGCAATCAGCTTTCGCATATTACTCAGTGGGCTTTCCACATAATCATCATTAGAAGGAATCGAGGCAAAAGCAGGGACACTGACTGCTGGCACAGGTTTCACTGTGTTAACTGCTGCAGGATCAGCTTTCGGAACAATTACGGCAGCAGATTCAACATCCCTGACGATTATCCTGCCGTTTGGACCGCTGCCCTGTAATCCCTGGATAGAGATTCCTTTGGCCTGGGCAATACATTTAGCCCGAGGAGAAATCCTGATTCTTACATCAGAGGGAGTTTCAACACCAGCAACATCATGGCTTGTTTCAACGGGATTTACTTTTACTGAATCAACTGATGCAACTTCAACAGAAGAAGTTGTGGCGTCAGAGGAACGGAAAGCGTCAACAGATTCACCTGCCTTCCCAATTACCGCAACATTAGCCAGAACCGGCACTTCATCGCCTTCTTCGTAAAAGATTTCCAGCAAAATACCAGATATTTTTGCTATTTCATCGAAAGAAGCTTTGTCCGTTTCATAGCAAAATAAAACATCACCTTCTTCGACGATTTCGCCCTTTTTCTTTTCCCACCTTGTAATGATGCAGGATTCGACCGATTGCCCGAGCCGGGGCATAAATACAGCTTCAGCCATGTGTTTAGAGATTAAATTGGATTACAAAAATGATGCGAACTTGTAAACATAAGATAAATCCGCATCAAATTAAAAGCTTGGAAGTATCGGAATATCATTACATTAAAAATTTCCGTAAAATTAAACATTAAACTTGTATATACAAGTAATTATGATTAATTTTGTAAAATAATTCAAAAAATAATTATTTAGCCCTCAAACTATGACTCTGCCAGCTCCGAAATTGCCGCATTACAGGAGACTTTATGAAATGCTCCGCAAGCAGATTATTGATGGTGTATTTACCGAAGATGATTTACTTCCATCGGAAAATGAACTTTGCGCAATCCATGGGCTAACCCGCCCGACAGTCAGGCATGCGCTAGATGCGCTGGTAAATGAAGGTTTTATAGGGAAGCACCAGGGAAAGGGAAGTATTGTTCAGAAGTTGCCAAAAGGAATTGGAATTCTCTCAATAGCCGGAACAACTTCAGCACTCGGAGGGAAAAACCTGCGTTCGGAGCTTTTGGTTAAACCCTTTGTGAAACCCTGGGATGATCCGTTTATGTTCAAACTCTCTGAAACCGAACTCAATTCAGGATGCATTCATATGGAGAGGATCCGGTATTATAACGATAAGCCGATATTTTACGATATCAATTTTATTCCAAACATCAATGTGCCTCGTTTTACTTCACGCTCCTTTGAAAATAATTCTCTTTTCGATGTTCTTCGAAATGCATACCAGGTTGAGATTAAAGGAGGAGAGCAGAAAATCAGGGCCGTTGAGGCCAATGCAACAATCGCGCAGCATCTGGCTGTAAAATCGGGTCATCCGGTGTTGCACCTCGAACGTAAATTCGATACGAACAAGCCAGGTTTTTTCATTTACTCATCTATTTTTTGCAATACAGAAGAGCAGGCAGTTTATGGAATATTTTGATGACAGCATATTAATATACAGTTTAAACCATTAATACTTAGGACTAACAATCAGCAGATAATTTTTTGCAACAATTCAAACAAACATACTAATCAATTTAACATCAATGGCAAACGAAACAATTACAAAAGCGGCTGACAATATCCGGATTTTTTCGGCAGCAATGGTTGAAAAAGCAAAATCAGGGCATCCGGGCGGAGCCATGGGTGGCGCTGATTTCATAAATATCCTGTACACGGAGTTTCTCAGGTACGATCCATCAAACATGAACTGGCATATGCGTGACCGTTTTTTCCTCGATCCCGGTCATATGTCGCCCATGCTGTACTCAGTTTTAGCTCTTTCAGGCAATTATAGTCTCGATGATCTTAAGAATTTCCGGCAATGGGGAAGCTGTACTCCGGGGCATCCCGAAGTTGATCCACAGCGTGGAGTTGAAAATACTTCCGGTCCGCTAGGCCAGGGTCATACCATGGCTGTTGGAGCTGCAATTGCCGAGCGTTTCCTTTGTGCCCGTTTCGGCGAATGGATGGCACACAAAACTTTTGCCTATATTTCGGATGGAGGAGTTCAGGAAGAAATTTCACAGGCTGCCGGACGTATTGCCGGTTTCCTGGGATTGAATAACCTGGTGATGTTTTACGATTCCAATGACATACAGCTTTCTACTGAAACCAATGCCGTTTCCTGCGAAAATACCGCTATGAAATATGAAGCCTGGGGCTGGAACGTGATGACAATTGATGGAAATGACGCGGATCAGATTCGTACTTCTCTTACAAAAGCCATCGCTGAAAAAGACAAACCCACCCTTATTATGGGTAAGACTGTGATGGGCAAAGGCGCGCAAAAAGCGGATGGATCAAGTTTTGAACGGAATTGTGCCACACATGGAATGCCATTGGGTGAATCAGGCGCCAGTTTCGAAAAAAGCATTGAAAACCTGGGCGGAAATCCGGCTGATCCTTTCGTAATATTCCCCGAAGTTGCTGACTTGTATAATAAATCCAAAGCAGAAAAAGTAAAAGAAGCTGCTTTACGCAAATCAGCTCAGCAGGAATGGGAAAAATCAAATCCCGAACTTGCCGCTAAACTTCAGCTGTTTCTTTCTGGAAAACTTCCTGTTCTGGATTTTGGATCCGTTGTTCAGAAAGAAGGTATTGCAACCCGCGCTGCTTCTGCCGCTATCCTGGGATACCTGGCACAGAATGTTGAAAATATGATCGTTTCTTCTGCCGACTTGTCGAACAGTGATAAAACCGATGGTTTCCTGAAATATTCAAAAGCATTTACCAAAGGTGATTTCAGCGGTGCTTTCCTGCAGGCTGGTGTGAGCGAGTTAACTATGGCTGCCATATGTAACGGGATTGCGCTTCATGGCGGAGTTTGGGTTGCCTGCGCTACCTTCTTTGTTTTCAGCGATTACATGAAACCTGCCGTTCGACTTTCGGCTTTGATGGGACTTCCTGTAAAATATATCTGGACACATGATGCATTCCGCGTTGGTGAAGATGGTCCTACCCACCAACCGGTGGAACAGGAAGCACAGATCCGTTTGCTTGAACAATTAAAAAACCACCATGGCCAGATGAGTTTGCTGGCACTCCGGCCGGCTGACGCATATGAAACTTCTGTTGCGTATAAGATGGCAATGGAAAATACTACGACTCCTACTGCTCTTATTCTGTCACGTCAAAACATCAAAGATTTGCCTTCGCAACATGGTTTGTCGCAATATAAAACTGCGTTACAAGCTGAAAAAGGTGCTTACATTGTACAGGATTCCGATGCAAAACCGGATGTAATCCTGGTTGCAAGCGGCTCAGAAGTTTCAACCCTGCTGGATGGTGCAGCTTTGCTTAAATCTGAAAAAAATCTTAATGTAAGAGTAGTTTCAGTCATTTCAGAAGGATTATTCCGTCAGCAGGATAGAATTTACCAGCATGATATCCTCCCTGATAATCTTCCGGTATTCGGACTTACTGCTGGTTTACCAGTGACGCTTGCCGGAATGGTGGGCAAAAAAGGAAAGGTCTGGGGACTTGATCATTTTGGATATTCGGCACCAGCGAAAGTGCTGGATGAAAAATTTGGATTCACGGCACAAAATGTTGTTAAGCAGGTTAATAAGCTGTTGGCAGAATACAAATAAGCTTTTACAAGTATAGGCAATCACGTTTATAGCCATTCTATTGGGCTATAAACGTGATTGCTTTTTTATATTTATTTACCAGGATCTTTGAATTCCCTATACTTAATAATTATTATTTGTAAGTTTGCAATGGTTTTTCAAAAGTGTAAGAATTCCTTTGTTTAAAAATAATCAGATTGAGATTATGAGATTAATTATTGAACCCGATTATGATTCCGCATCGCGGTGGACTGCATACTATATAGCCCGAAAGATTAATCGTCACAATTCTCCCAAACCCTTTGTTTTAGGACTACCTACAGGATCATCGCCCCTGGGAATTTACAAAGAGCTTATTGCCCTTACTAAAAGTGGCAAAGTATCGTTTAAGAATATTGTAACCTTTAACATGGATGAGTATATAGGGCTTCCAAAAGAACATCCCCAGAGCTATCACTCATTCATGTGGAATAATTTTTTCAGCCATATCGATATCAAGCCCGCGAATGTCAATATTCTTAATGGGAATTCGCCTGACCTGGAAGCAGAGTGTATTCAGTATGAAGAAAAGATTGCAAACCAGGGAGGAATTGATCTTTTCGTCGGCGGCATTGGTCCTGATGGGCATATTGCATTCAACGAACCAAGTTCATCTCTTCAGTCGAGAACACGGATCAAATCGCTTACCCGCGACACAATTATTGCCAATTCACGTTTTTTTGATAACGATACCTCCAAAGTGCCTCCAATGGCATTGACTGTAGGCGTTGGAACAGTAATGGATGCCAAAGAAGTATTGATTATCGTGAATGGTTTCAGTAAAGCCCGGGCCTTGCAACATGCCATTGAAGGAAGCGTTAACCACATGTGGACCATCAGCGCACTTCAAATGCATCCGAAAGGAATTATTGTTTGCGACGATGTGGCAACGTATGAACTAAAAGTAGGAACTTTCAGGTACTTTAAGGATATTGAGAAGGATAATCTGGATCCGGATAGTTTGCTATAGTTTTATAAATTACTCGTACATTCTTGATGATTGAATCTAGTTTCCCAATTTAGGCATTATAATATTAATCCCATTTATTTCTATCTAAATACAAAAAAGTCTAACACAATACTTTGTTTTGACCATTTTCGTTGAATAAGCTGGTAATTTCTTATTATTACCTCCTCGCTCGCAGTCTGTGCCGGCTGGCTCCATGCGCTTTTTCCTGTCATGGTATTTGCAGAAAAAAGCAAATACACCGAGGTACGCCAGAAAAAAAACGCACTCCACCACCGGGAGCTTGCTTTTACATAATGTGCTCTTATGGTCTTGGTAGAAAGCCCATAAGCCCATTATGTACAAGGCCTAAAGTGAATTAGCTCCGACTTAATCTGACAGTTTTTTGGGGTCAAATGCCATGAAGATTTCAGCATAATTGGCAAACTCTGTTCTCGCTGGCAAGTTTTGTAAAGGGTGATAGGTTCGTGTCAATGATTTCCCATACAGGTGCATACCACAATTACAGCCTTTGATTTTAAATTTAACCTGATTATTCTTAATTTTCTGATTGGCAGCCAACCTGTCATGAGGGGGTATTCATATTAGTTATCTCAAAGGGTGAATGCCTGGCCTCATCTCATGCTTTCAAAGGATAAATATTCCGCCTTAACATATTCGTGATATTGGCATCCTTTAGACTATACAATTAGATGGTAACTGGTAAACCAAGGTTCTTACGTACATACAAACTCCAATAATTCCGGAACTGCTTTCTTTCTCTCCATTTGCTTCCAGGCTTAAACCTAACTATAAATATGGTTCCGTTACTGCTTCCCGGAATGGGAATTACCCTTTAAATTTACCAAGGGATTAGACTTTTGTTCCAGTAAAAAGAAATTATTGCGAATTTGTAATTTGATAGGATAAGCACTTCTGAACTGAATGTTTACATACCTATAAATTATTCTGATTCTAAGGATACTAATAGTTTTTTTAGTAAATTCGCTAGATTATCATGCTCTTCTTTATTAAAAACTTCTACTGCCGACTTAGCATCTTTAAATCTTAATACTATTGCTTCATCAATAATTTTTATTCCTTTTTCTGTTAATCCGGCCAACTTTACACGTCCATCTTGTGTATTTGGGGCGCGGTAAATTAAATCTAATTTTATAAGTCTATTCAACAAGGCAGTCATTGCTCCTGAAGTTATTAAAACCGATTCCATCAATTGTTTTGGAGATAATTCATAAGGTGCTCCCGATCGCCTTATAGTAGCTAAAACATCTAAATCTGTATAATAGATATTATTATTTTTAAGAGCTTTATTCGTTCTTTTCTCAAGAATATTGCTAAGTTTTAAAATACGACCAACTACTTGCATTGCTTCAGCATCAAGTTCTGGCCTCTCTTTTTTCCATTCAGCAATTAATATATCTATTATGTCCAAGCCTTCTTTCATAAAAAGTTATTTCTAAACATTAATTAACAAAACTACAAAATAATATCTTTATATAAAGATAAAATATGTATATTTGCAAAATAGCTATTAAAAGGCATTTTAAAATGCTTAGAAAATTATTTGTAGACATTTGTTATTTATTAAAAATGAAGATAGTATTCATTCAAACAGGGGGGACAATTGATAAAGATTATCCTCACACAACCAAAGGGTGGGCATTTGAATTTGGAGAGCCTGCAACACACAGGATTTTAGAAAAACTGAATCCTTCATTTGAATATGAAGTGCTTACATCTTGTCAGAAAGACAGCCTTGAGATTACTGAGGAAGATAGGGCGAACCTGTTTTATTTAATCCAGAATCATGAAGAACGTAAATTTATTATTACACACGGAACAGATACAATGTTGGAAACAGCTGCCTATCTTAGAAAACGTATTAAAGATAAATTGATTATCATTACTGGCTCTATGCGTCCGGAAAGGTTTAGTAACTCTGAAGCACCAATAAATTTAGGTTGCGCTATAGCTACTGCTAACTTGATGAAAAAAGGAGTTTTTATTGCTATGCATGGTATCGTGAAAAAGAACTCTGAAATAAAAAGGAATTTAAACACAGGAAAATATTTTTGATATGGAAATTAGATCTAGCCCCAAAATACCTCAGAGTAATGGGCATTACGCACAGTGCATTGAACATAATGGAATTTTGTATTTATCTGGACAATTACCCATCGACCCGATAACTGGAAATATCCCGGAATCGATTGAAGAACAAGCTGATTTGGTACTTAATAATATAGAATTAATATTAAATGAAGTTGGTAGTTCTAAAAACAAAGTTTTACAAGTTCGTGTTTATGTTCCAAGTATCGAGTTGTGGGATAGGGTAAATGAACGTTATAGTTTATTTTTTGAAAGCCACAAGCCGGTCAGATGTATAATTCCTACACGAGAATTACATTTCGGATGCCTTATCGAAATTGAAGTAACAGCCATTTCATAAACTCGTAAAATAATGGAAAAGGAAGACCTTATTCTAGCCCATCAGAGAATTAAACCATATATTCATGATACAGCAATACTTAGCTCAAAATATATCAATAAAATTGTAGGTGCAAATCTCCTGTTTAAATGTGAAAACTTTCAGAAAATGGGAGCTTTTAAAATGAGAGGAGCTACTAATGCAATACTACAATTAACAGATGCACAAAAAAAGAAAGGTGTGGTAACACATTCGTCAGGTAATTTTGCACAAGCATTATCCCTTGCAGCCCAAAGTATTGGTGTTAAAGCTTTTATTGTCATGCCGTCCAATTCAACCCAAAGCAAGAAAGATGCAGTTAGAGGATATGGGGCAGATATTTTAGAATGTGAACCTACACTTAAAGCAAGAGAAACTTCTGCCGAAGAAATTCAGCAAAAAGAAGGAGCAACTTTTATCCATCCTTCAAACAATATTGATGTTATTCTAGGACAAGGAACAGCATGTAAAGAGTTTCTGGAAAAACAACCTGATTTAGAATATTTGTTCGTACCTGTTGGTGGAGGTGGATTGATAGCCGGAACCGCTTTATCGGCTTTATATTTCGGTAATAATTGTAAAGTAATTGGAGCAGAACCATGTGAGGCTGATGACGCATATAGGTCATTGCAAAGTGGAGTTATAGAGTCAAACATCTCTACAAATACTATCGCAGATGGACTTAAAACCGAACTAGGAGATATAAATTTCCCTATTATCCAAAAGCATGTCGACCGGATTATATGCGTAACAGAAGAGGAGATTATAAGTGCAATGCGATTATTATGGGAGCGCTTGAAAATTGTTGTAGAACCTTCAAGTGCAGTTGCATTGGCATCGGTGATAAAGGAAAGCCATTTATTTAGCAACAAAAATATAGGTATTATTATTTCTGGCGGAAATGTCGATCTACATAAATTACCTTTTTAGATTATCCTTGAAATAAGATTCAACTTAACAGCTTTGGATTTGAAATCCAAAGGTTTTAGGAAAAATGAAATTTTTATTCTTTTCTAACCGCAAAGTGCGCTGAGATTGCGCAGAGGTAAGCAAAAAACAAAAAAAAGATTCTTTGCGGCTCTTTTGGCTCATTGCGGTTACTTAGCGAACCTTTTCGGTAAAAATTTAAAGCAACTAAAGTGGCTGCTATAAATTGCAGGGTTTTACTCATTTCTAAGGTTAATAAATCAATAAAATATCATGTTCACCAAATCTGAACAATCGCAGATGTATTAGAAATTTAGACTATTGTATTGAAACCAACACATAATGTATAATATTTTATATATTTATTTGCCATTATTATAATAAA
>CAIRMR010000083.1 GCA_903879715.1 uncultured Bacteroidales bacterium | reverse complement strand
GGATTGTTTTGTATTTGCATGCCATTCCAGTCTGTTGCAAAATTGCCTGAATAAAGCAACCATGCTGTTTTTCCATCCATACTGATGAATTTCGAAGGAATATTCAGAAAATAGGCCTGCTCTCCGAAATTTTTAAGGTAGCTGACCAGCTTCCATTCTCCGGTAATATCTTTTGATTCGAGGACGTAGGAGTTCATCTTCGAACAGGTATTGCCCCCATCCGTTACACACATCATATATTTTTTCAGGGAGGCATTGTAAGTTACGGTCACACAACCCATATTATTATTCCACTCCATCAGAGGTTTGATTTGTTTAAAATCGTTGGTCCAGACAGGATTCCCTTTTCCATCTTTGCCTGCATAAAATTCGTATTTCGAAATATCATTGATATTTTCGATTGATGGGGTTACACGTAAAAGGTAGATTTGGTCGCCGGTAATCCAGCTTGCATTCCAGAATCTGGGCAATTTATCACTCACATCTGCGCCATGAGCAACTAAATATGCCTTTCCATCGGGCGAATACTGCATATTCTTCCCAAAATCGACAAAATGCGGAGAACCAATCTTAACGGGATACCCGTTCAATCCCGATTCTCCGAATAAAGGATTTTGCGGAGAGTGAGGGCATTCAACCCAGCTGCGTCCGTAATCGGCTGAATACCTGAATCCGACAAACGGGCCAAGCCAGGGCCAATTATATGCTTTATCGCCGTATGGTGTCGATCCTTTGGGATCGAGGCAATAGGTTCCATAATACCAGACTTTGTTGTAAACCAGGCTCCCGGCGGGATATCGTCCGTGATAAGGTAATGCCGAAACATGAGACAGTCCCAGGCTGTAAATCTTCAGATTTACCGGATCATCGCCTTCAATCACAGCCTGTCCGGTTGAAGTGCGCTCAACGCCATTTCCCTGGGGCACATTTCCATCCGAAATAGAAAGATCTCTTCCTCCGTCGAGTCGGGGACAATCGCCATCGGTAAACGGGGAATACAATTTGTCATCGTCGGCCCATGAAGGATACCAGGTATCACCCACGTGAAATCCGCTCTTAATGCCAAGAAATTTAATGCCTGTAAGTTCCTTTGACTGAACAAACGGACAATCTGCTGGAGGTTCTGACATCCAGATAAAAGGCTTGAAATGCATTGTATCGGGCTTTGTTTGAGAAAAAGCCGAACAACCTGCAATGACAAGTATGCAAAAAAACCAATTTCTGAGAACTGTCTTTTTCATGTCTTTTAACCTGTTTATTTCCCTGCAGCTATTTCTAAACTGGCTGATTTCAGCCCATTCGAATTGCAGACGATTTTAATGTTTCCCTGTCCTTTTGGCCTGATGGTAAGCAACAGCCTTCCTTCATATGCTTTTCGTTTGTTTTGCTTGTACAATTCATGGCTTTTCTGGTCGCCCGAATCCAGTCCTATAAGCTCGCCCTGCCCGTCAATAATAACTTCTATGTTATCAGTGGCCTTTGGACATCTTGTTCCCTTTTCATCCTGAACTTCAAGAGTTACGAAGATTAATCCGGAATCCGAATAAGCTTCTTTTACATATTCGGGTAGCAGTTTCAATTGTTTTGGCTCACCGGCTGTATTCAATGTATGCGTAGCAACTTCCTTCTTTTTATTATAGCCTTTGGCCTGAAGTTCACCTTTTTTGAAACCAAGTACATAAATAGCCTGGTACGTATCCGGGTTCACTTTCTTTCTTCCAAGGCTTTTTTTATTCAGGAATAATTCCACTTCTTCCGTATTGCTGTAAACAAAAACGGTATCAACTTCATTTGGGGTAAAATTCCAATGCGAAGCGATGTTGTAGCTCCTCCACTCAAATTTATCTTTCTCTTTCAGATTTACGGCAATATGAACCATTGGCTTTTCCGACCAGAACGCCTGCCAGTAATAATACAGACTCTTTTCGAAGCCGGCAATGTCAATTATTCCCCATTCCCAACCACGGCGGGGCCATTGCAATGATTCGCCCAGGTAATCAATACCAACCCATAAAAACAGACCTACAACATAAGGATTGTCGCGTACCATAATCCAGTTTTCGAGATTCAGGTAGTTTTCAGTGCCTAACAGAACTCTGCCGGGATGAGCCTCATGTTCCTCCTCATAATGTTTCCTGAAATACCTGTCGGGATAATTATATCCTGCAATATCCATTGTATCCATGAAGCCTGACTTATTTGCCCACGGAGCCCAGTCGCAGCAGGAAATTACCGCACGTGTCGGATCCTCTTCCTTAGCCCAGTCCTCCAGCATACTCAGTGTTTTTGCCCCGTCGGAATAGCGTTGATTGGGTACCTCGTTTCCAACTGAGTACATAAATACGGAAGGGTGATTTCTATCCCGCTTCACCATATCCTTCAGATCGGTTTCAGCCCACTGTTTAAAGAATTTATTATAGGTATAGGGTAATTTCCCCCAGGGATCTTCGGAGTATCCGTATTCCCAGGTTTTATCCCATTCATCAAACGCTTCGGCCATCAGATAAAACCCCATTTCGTCGCATACATCAATAAAAACAGGATCAACCGGGCCATGCGTACGTATAGCATTACTGCCCAAAGCCTTTAATTTCCGTAAACGATACCGCCAGACATCTTTGGGTACCGCTGTACCGAACGAACCGGCATCTTTATGCAGGCAGACTCCTTTGACTATAACTTTTTCGCCATTTACCAGCATCCCGTTATTACTGTTAAATTCAATTTTTCGGATTCCGATCTGATGTTGCTCCGTATCCGTTAGCTTACCATCAACCCACAACTGCAATTCCAATATATAGAGAAAAGGTGTTTTATCCGACCACAGAATTGGATTTTCAACGTTTATTTGTAATTGAGCCGCAAGCTCTGAATAGTCGATTAAAGGTTGATCAGTGCTTACTTCTTTGACCACTTCACCCTTGGCATTTTTTAGCTGGGCCACAATTTTTGATGGCTTTACTTTCCTTGTAACATCTTCAGGAAATCGCTGAAACTTTACAGATTCACTTTCAGGATATTGGTTGGAAACAACCTTACAGTCAATTTTAACAACGGCGTTATTTGCAGTTAGCTTATCGGTCCGGACGAAAGTTCCGAACGACATGAAATGCTGCTGTTCGGTAATTAACAAATACACATTCCTGTTAATGCCTGAGCCTGTGTACCAACGGGAACTTGGTTGCAAAGAGTTATCCACTTCAACGGCTATTATGTTTTCCGCATTATCGTATTTGAGATGTGGAGTAAGGTCATATTCAAACGTGCTGAACCCATACGGTCTGTTTCCCAAAAATACTCCATTCAGATAAACCGAAGACTTCATATAAACGCCATCGAACCTTATTTTTACCCGTTTCCCTTTTGAGCCTTCGGGCATTACAAAGTGTTTGCGGTAGCATCCAATTCCAGAAGGGAGGAAACCACCTGAAGCACCGGCTGGATTTTGCTCGTCGAATTTCCCTTCCACTGACCAATCGTGCGGAACATCAAGTGTACGCCAATTGTTATCGTTATAGCCAGGAACATAAAATCCGGGTAATACCCCCAACTGGAATTTCCAGTTTGTATTGAAATTAATATCCTCATCCATGATGGATTCTGAATTCAATTTCGTTTTAACGACTGATGTATTCCGGAATACATTCTCGTCTGTCTGAGGAAATGCTTGTATGCTTCCTAAGAATATAAAAACTAAAATCAGTATTTTTTTACAATCCATCTTTACTTCCTTTAAAATTATAATGAGGTTCATATTACCAAAACACATGTAACTACGGCTTTTGACCATCTTGTCTGTTCTCCTGTTAATTATTTCCAAATATCAGCCAGTCAATCTTTACATCATGCTTTGAATTGTTATTTTTAAGTACAATGTAAAACTCTTCGACCCCATTGTTTTCTATTTTTACCGGAGCTTCAACAGTTTCCCATTTCCCATTTGTATCTGGCAAGGTCAACGTCGATAGAAGCTTGCCATTTTCCGTCCCTCTTCGGATTTCAATTTCCGAACCTTGACTTTCTGTAGAAACACGAATTTGCAAATTGTCAATTTTTCTTTCAAATTTCATATACCTGTAACATATCCATTGCCCTGCTTCACTGTAAAATGAGTATGGATAATCAATATAATTAAATACATATTTATTTTCGGTATGTTCCTTACGGGTTTTGATTCTTACATCACCCCTGCCACCAGAGAATAAAATACCACTTGAAGCCTGAATTTTATCACCCGCTTCGAAATAGCCTTTAACCCCGGAAGAAGAAGGTAATACCTGTTTAATTGTTCCATCCGTGTTAAAATATAATTTGTCCAGACAAGCTACCCGTGTGAGTTCATTATCCGCCAAAGGCATGTGGTACGAAACATACCATTGTCCTTTAAACTCCTCAATAGATCCATGAATGTTGCCGGCATTCAGATAATCATAATTAGTAATTATCAATCCTTTATATGAATAGGGTCCCAGGGGTTGTTTTGAGGTCATATAGGCCATTCTGGTTGGAACTGCACCATCTTTCTTAATATTCCCTTTATTTTGGATGTAGATATAATAATAGGTATTTGCCCTTTTTCTCAGTGAAGGACCTTCGAAAGGCTGATTATCATCCGGCATGTATTCTTTTACATTCTGATAGGTACCAGGGATAATTTTTGAATAATCCGCAGGATCAAGTTGTGAAATGTAGAAGTCAGGATTTGCCATATACACTTTCCCATCTTTATCCACCAGAGTCCCGGGATCAATAACCCTGACAGGTTCATTATTAAGGGTTATTTGTTTAACATTGATAAATGGGCCCAATGGGCTTTTACTTTCCGCGATAAACATGCCGTTATTGTTGTTTACACAAAAGGTCAAATAATATTTCTCCTTTTCGAGCGGACTTTTAAAAATATCAGGTGCCCACAACCGGTTATCACCCTCATTCAGGAATTCATCCGGAATATCGCTCAATGAAAGGATAATCCCTCCATCGATCCAATGAATCAAGTCGTCAGAATAAATTACATGATAATCCCGGGAACACCAGTCCCTTTCTCCTGTAGGGAGAAATCCGTTTTCGACATCCCTTGAACCAAAAATGTACATCTTCCCATCAAAGACATGGGGTTCACCATCGGCAATAAAAAGCCCCCATGTTGGTGGAAGTATAGGATTCTGGCCTTCATAATCCACCGAAGCGATGCATTCTGCTTTTTGGGTACCGTATAAAGCAGTAATAACAGCATCTCCATGCGATTTTCCTTTAACAACACCATCCTGAGATACCGTAGCAACATTATTGTTACTTGATGTCCACAATACCTTGCCATTAAATTCACCTTTGAAGTTTATCTTCATCTTTTGCCGGCTGTCAATCATAAAGGCACTTTTGTCCAGTTTTAAAATCTCTACCATCTGAGCCTGACCGTTTAAAACAATTGTTAGAAACGCAACAAACAATAAAGGTTTAATCACAATGTTCATTTTAATGCTTGATTAAGATCTATCCTGCTTTGCACTTTTCAATCCCGCTATATGAATTTGATATTTGATTATTTATAGGAATCCATATCCCATTCATTTATCCATTTTAATACCGGCTCGTTGTTTTTATTAAATTGTACCGGAAGCCAAAGGTATCTGGAGTTCTTTAAATCAGTTGGAATCCACCTGTCGGCCATAAATACAAATGCATCTTCCTTTCCCTGTATTTTTTGTACGTGAGTGCTTTGCCCCAAAAAAGTAACTTCTGCATACATTCCTTCGCAAGGATTACCAATGGTTTTATAGGGTCCGTTTATATTTTCTGCCACATCACATTGGGCCGGATTTGTAAACCATCCTGTTGTTCCGGATGTTATCAGGTAGTATTTACCTTTTCGTTTGAACAAAGCCGGAGCTTCCCTGCCCAAGGGCGGACCATCGGTGTGCAGATGGGTTGTATAAGATCCATTCAATGATAGATAATCTTCAGATAGTTCGGCAATTACAATTTTATTATGCCATCCTGAGCCAAATACTAAATACGCTTTACTATCATCATCTTTAAATACTGTCATATCGCGGCTTTCGAAACCAAGTGGCCTGAAACTTTCCTTGAAAATGAACGGGCCTTTCGGGCTATCGCTTACGGCAATCCCGACATGTGCTTTTTGATATAGAGAATCATCAACATGAAACCACATGATAAATTTACCGGTTTTGTCGTTAAAAATTACTTTGGGGCGTTCAAGAACATTTTGCGGATAAAGGGCGCTGCCCGGATCATCTTTTACTGCGGGCAAAACTATATCTTCATTTTTCCAGTTGTAAAAATCGGTGGACGAATAGCAGTTAATGCCAATTATATCAGTTCTTAATCTTGGAAATTTTGTGTCTGTATCTTTATTTTCTCCGTACCAGTAATAAACCCCTTCGTGGTAAAGCATTCCCCCGCCATGCGCCTGAATGAGCTTCCCATCCGTATCGTACCATTCTTGTCCCGATTTGATGGATTTTTTTTCAGGTGTTTTTTCCGTGTTTTGCCGGGAACTTTCTGCTTTACACCCATGGATGATGAAACCCAATGCCAATAAGCGGAGCCAAAAGTAAGCTGTAATGCTTTTTTGCATTCGGGTCATTTTACTGCTTCTATCAATTTGCATAAATCCGGTTTTAATTATAATTTCAGATAAGGCAGAATATGTCTGTTTCAACGATAAGAAGTAGTTTATGACATAGCCTTTAACTCTATTAACGCATATTCCTTTCCTGCTTTTATTCTATCAAAGCCAGATGTCATGCTTACCATAATAGGGGTTTAATGCAGTCCATATTTCCCAAACTCCTATTCTGTAACCACTTCCCATACTTTCGAACGGATTGATTTTCCTGCTGGTCCTTCTATGGTAAGAATCACTGTCCAGGCATTGCTGCCCTTGTATTCGTGCACCGGATTTTGCTCTTCCGATGTTTTCCCGTCGCCAAATTCCCAGTGCCATTTTGTGATTTCGCCCACTGAATTATCATAGAACCTGATAATTCTTTGATCCTTGCTATCAACAATGCATTTCCAGTTGGCTTCAATGGGTTTTACAAGTGCCTTTTCCAGCGGCATCAGTCGGAATGCACACAGGTACGAAGCATTGTTGATCATCCGTAAGTCGTGCGAAAGATTCATAAATGCCTCGCATTTTTTGCCATCAAAATCGAGCATGGCCCACGAAATCCCAATCAGTTCATTCTCTTTCAGAACTGATTCCGTGGATTTATCAGGTCCATTGAAAGAGGCATAATCAAATGGTGTAATGTAGAATTCCATTTGAAGCCTGCCGCTTTCACCCTGTTTAAAATTATACCTGCATGCTGAATTCGCATACGGAAATTCCTTGATCCAAGGGAAGTTTCCCCACGCTAATGCCCAATCTTTATTACTAACAGGAGTAAAAATATGGTAATTCTGTGCCTGGGTTCCTTTACCATTGAAAAAGGGTTGGTTCTTAGCTCTGTTAATAAAATTCCAGTTTGCCTGGGTTATAAAGGGTCCACCGGAATTGTCGCCGTCAACAACTATTTCAAAGATATCCTGCTGAAGAGCACTATCACTGAAGTCCCAGAAGTCGTCGTATGCATCGACGTAAAAATAAAGCCGGTTCAAATCTTTCACCCAGGCCACTTTAACTTTCAAATCGAAGTCTTTTGGATCCTGTGCTTTTCCTTCTCCATGTGCGGTATTCTTCAGTTCATCAATACCAATGGTATACGATTCAGGCACTATGCTCCAATCCGAGAAATCACCGTCGATTCGAGGTACCTGGTTTTGAGGGAACTGGAATATGCGAAACTCCTTATCCGGCCGGACAAAAGACAAGAGTACAAGGGCAATAAGCGAAACAAATACAGATGAAGTTTTCATGGGCAGTCATTTATAAATCGTTCTCTTTGTCATGGTTGGAACCGATAATTAGAACGGCGTTCGGGCGCGTTATCGCCATTCAGGAAAAATTCCGTAATATCACCAATCTTTTGAATATTATCGGCCCAGTGAAAGTCAAAAGCAATCTTTTCATTTTTGCTCAAATCAGATCGTTTGATCTTAATCATTAGTTTGTTCTGATTAAGCTGGTAAGGTACAGCTACTGATTTCCCAATCGATCCATCCTTGTTTAACCACGAAAGGGTTGTCATTTTAGGATTGGTTACTACTGAATTGATTACCAGGTCATATCCTTCCCAGCCGGTTTCCTTTTGCTGGTCAGCATCAATAAACAGCAACATCCAGTTTTTATCTGTCGTCGGACTGATATCTTTGGCAGTTTCGGCATAGAAATATACCGAATTGGCATCATAGGCCACTTTCAGAGTAACAATGTCGTTTCTTCCGGTATTATTCACATAAGGTCCGGCCTGTCCCTGCCCAAGGCTGTTCCGGTGTTCGGTGTCGCCGATATGATCGTAATAAACTGCTTTAACGTTGTTCCATTGTTTAAAATCGCCACGGATGTCAATGGCAACCGAAGGTCCGGCCTCCATAGGTTTTTCCATTCCTTTGTACCTGCGGATATTGGCCATCAGCTGGTAATAATAATTATCGGTATGTCCGCCTGTCATGGGTTCAATATCGCGGCTGAACTCCTGGTTGTACTGGTCGATAAAATAGTGATCACCTTCTTTTAACTTTCTCCCTCCTTTTCCCAGATTAGCCCCGGGATAAAAATCCCATTTCAGGAGCGATTTATTGATATCCTTTCCCATTACCTGCGCACCGGCACTCCATTCGTTCCATCCGGTTACGAACACAAACTCCGGATCGACTGCGAGCGCACGGCTCCATTGTTCTTCAAAACAAAGTCCCTGATCAGTAAAAGGAGTCAGGTCAAATTTGTCTGCTTGCGGTTGATTGTAGTTATGATAACTCCTGCCGATGTTTGAAAGCGGGTGCTGCCCTACTGCCACCGGGATCATCTCAGCTTTATCCGGAGATTCGTGCCAGTTGATAGCCTGGGGATAATGATCAACCCATGGCCATTTATCTTTTCCATACGGGCAGCTTTGATACCAGGGAAGCGAAGTCCAGGCCCAGCTCTGGCGGATTGAAAAGAAACTGCGGATCTCCTCAGCGAAAACCACATCGTTATTTTTCTTCCTCGTCGGGATTTCATGCTGGCCAAAAAGCAGCAATGGCTTTCCTTTCCATTGAAACCACAGGTCGGGATACATGGCTTTTTTATAGAAGTCTTTCCATAATGTATTCACTGAAATTTCACTTCCCAGGAATGCGATATCAGGAGTTTTTTCGCCATTTGAACGCATCTCACGGAAAACTTCGCAAACCGGAAGATATACTTCAGGGAATGTTTTATCATTGGTTACATCAAAAATGATGACATCCACTCCGGCATCCGACAATAGCTGAGCATGTTTCCGGATCATCCATTTTTCATTTGAAAGATAATACCCGTTTTCAGGTTCGCCCCAGAAATAATCACCATCAACCCAAAGCGGATTATCAGGATTGGCTTTCATTGTTTTAGTTACATCATACGGACCAGGACCTCCCGGAGTGATATGGGTCATAAAATAAAACATCCCGACAAAGCGGTCTTTCTTTACCGGACCACAATCTTCATAAGTCGGAAGTTTTCGGCCCAAAGCATCGGTTGCCACCCAGGAGTCGCTCTTCAGATCACGGTACGACTGTTGTTTCTTCGCCGGGTCTATTTCACCGATGTAGTTGACTTCATCCCAATCCCTGATACCAATAACCTGTTTGTACTGATCAAATACCGAATCTTCATTGGCTCTTCCGGCAGCCTGGTACACATACCAAACCGGTTTCGCTCCACCGGGATCAGTTTCATCATCCGGAAAACGACGCAATCCGATCCTTAAGCCTCCCTCCCCCCGGTGATCGAACCAGTTATGCCATTGAAAACCGTCAATTCCATCCAAATCTTTCATTTTCTTCCAGGTATAGGCAAAGCCTGCTGCCTGTTCTTTTAAATCCTGATCGGAATAAGTTCTTGAATTGGTACCGTTTTCAGAAAGCCAGAGTGTTCGTTTTGTCTTTCCTTGGTAAAGTGCTTCGGGAAGCTTGATCCAGGCATCCAGGACTTCCAGGTTTTTAAATGTGATCAGCTGAGTATTAAAATCGAAGGTAACTCTCGGATCGAGCCATGTTTTGGGCTCGAACAGATCTTCAGGATACGGATGCTGAGCCATTGCCCATTGAAAATCCCCTTCAGCACGGCAATATTTCAGGAGGTATTCCATCAGATCTTTTGAAGGGTAGAATTTAGGGTGTGATGTCCACGCCCAGTAATGGGTAAGCGTTACAAACACCTCTGAATGCGGGTTGTAGCTTCGTGCGATGTTGTAACACATACGCATGGATTTGATGTATGTATCCATAAAAACCAGGGCAGTTTTGTCTCCAGCATTGGTCCAGACCCAACCAGCATCCACTTCGTTGTGCATAATCCAGTGATTACAACGGCCATATTTTTTGTCGGGACGGCTATACCTGCTTGCCAGGAAATCAAGTGCCGCAGCATAACATTCAACGCTTTCAGGATTGGTCATATTCGGCATAGCATAAATTCCTGCCGGGTCGCAATCGGGGTGCTGCAGGAGTTTCCCGATTTCGGGATCAGCACAATTTTCAATTTTGTCGATAAGGAGAATGGCTGCCGTAATGATATTCCTTTTTGCTGTAAAGCTGAAAGTTGAATCAAATACAGCTACTTCTTTTTTGCCAAAATAGTAAGATTTTCCGTTGTATTGGTGTTCAATCCGGTCGGGCGCAGCTTTGCTGTACATGAACCTGGTAATCCATATATTTACCGTTGCACTTGTAATATCAAGGTCTTCCATATCTTCTGTATGCCCTCGGTTAGTGCTGAATCCGCCTAAACCTTTCCGGCTGCTGGCTTTTTCATACGGAAGATTATATTTGGACTTGATCTGATCGGGATAACGGGCATGTGAAACCAATGAATAACCCGATGCCGTTTTTTTTGCAAGAACCCATTTAGAAAGCAGCCGGTCGTAAGTTTGTCCATCACGTTTAATGAAACGCGGAGCCGAAGTTTTAAATGTCCCTCCTGAAACAGGAATTGTTGTGGCAAAAGTTTGTTCTTCCGTCACATCCTGATAAGGCGGAATCTCGCAAAGGAAGAGTGAAGATGCTTTTTCAGCATTTCCACTTATTGTAATTTTGTCGCTGCCAACTTCAACCTTTGTAATATGGGCCGCATATTCCGTTGAAAGATACTTATTCAGGTTGTTTTCGAGAATGGTTTCTTTTCGTTTCTTTTCCTGGTATTCGCTTGCCAGCTGGATTTCGCGGGCTGTTTTGGCCCTTAGTTTTATATTTCTGATTTGAATATCGACACCCGAAATACTACCTAAATCAAGCCGGAGATATTCTCCCGGTTTTCCCCAATCCCCGATATCCTTTCCCAGGTCTATGGAAAACCCGACCCAGCCTTCCGAAAGCCCTATTTTACTTACCAGTTTTGAATGATTTACATCAACCGGAGGGCAAAAGTAGATTTCCAGATGGTCGAGCCCGCGCGGACAGAAGTATTCAAATGAAAGGACTGTGTTTCCCAGAGAAAGACTGTTTTGAAGTGCATCCGTGTAAATAAACGGATCATTTCCGGTAGTTTTTATCCGGTACGAACCAGCCTCAACGCTAAGGGTGGCATCGTGGATATTTTCGTTAATCAGGTTTAAGGTTTGCAGTGCATCCTTAGCATCATTCTGACTGTAAGCAAAACCGGAAAAGAGAAACAATGCCATCCACAGCAGAGCGATTGCAAATTGCAATATATTCTTAGGTAATAGAATTAAATCTGTCATTTCAAAATTCTGAAGTTTAGTTCTCATGCCTGGGGTTTATTTGAGTTGATAGATAAGATTTTGTATTTCAATTCTTTCAATCTTTATTCAGATAGAAAAGTTTCCTCGTTTGCTGACTGTTACCGGTGCGCAATTGATACAGGTACATGCCCGCTGCCACCCGAGATCCATTCTGGTTGGTACCATTCCATTCGTAAGAATAGCTGCCTGCTGATAACAAATTGTTTTCAAGGGTTTTAACAACTTCGCCAAAACTATTTATAACCAACAAACTTACTTTTGAAGATTGTTTCAGTTCAAATCCGATGGTGGTGGATCCGGAAAACGGATTCGGAAAATTTTGTTTTAGTTCGTCAACACCCGCAGTGCCAAATGAAGCGTTTGCCAGAGTAGTACCATCTGAATCAAAGAATGCTGTATATTGCTTCAGCCCGGCAGGATCAATAATTTTAACACGGGCAGTATCCCCATCCGACCACATATTAAACGTATGACCCGGTTTTGGTAATGCAGTTATTGTTGAAGGAATATGAGGGAAATATTTCCCGCTCCAGGGAAATGTTTTCAGCAGCAACGTATTTAGCTGGATCTGGCCTTTGGCTGTATCAGCATTGAAAGTAAGGATGGAAGTCCGCTGCAACTTGAATTTTGTCATTATGTGGTTGAAAACATTGTTTGCACGTTTATCAGCGAAAGTCAGCATTACATTTATCTCATTGTTCCAGTTGGGAGCTGATTCCGGGAACCGGGTCTTATGCCGTGCCATTTCGGGGCTAAGCAGAGTTTTAAAATCGTTGATTATTCCTTTTACCCTTTCAGGCTCGAAAGTGGTGTTTAGCTGATCGCAGAAATTATTAATGAATTTTTGGCTGAAATCGCTATTAGTACAAAGGCTTCGGAGCAGTAAAGTGGAATAAGGCGGATTAGGCCATACACCTGAAAAATCAGGTTGTGTTGCTACTGCCATGGTATTGTGATTGGTATGATCTTCCACATAGCCAAACGGACTTAATCCAAATCCAAAATCGAGGTCGCACAAAAGCCAGCGCCATTTGCTCCCTGACTTTGTCGAATTCCATATCCTGATATTGTTCCCGGGCCAGTCGCCGTTGTCGATGTAAATTTCAGTGATGTTGTAATTGATATAGTTTTCGATATCAATTTGTGCAGCCACATTGTCGTAATTTGCTTTTAACGAAAGATCATTGGTTTCAACAAATTTCATCAGGTTGTTATAACTTTCAGCGGAACCAGCCGAGGCAACCGGCTGACTTTTATACGCCTGGTATTCAATCAGATTAATGCTATCCGAATCCAGGTGGTTGTTAGCAGCTACATAGTGCTCATCAAATTTCTCCTGAAGGCATTCAATTCCCCAGTATTTCCCATTCAGATAATGGATCACATAATTGAAAGCCGGTGTTTCAAGGTCCATCTGACCTTTCACCAAAGTCATCATCATGGGATCTCGAAAGATTCCATATTTGTAGTCATTTCCGCCGTTCCGAAGAACAAGCGATTCAAATTCGCTGATGTCTTTTTCTTCAAACAGCTTGTACTCTATTTTATCAGGACCATAAGCCTTTTTTGCATAAATATTCAACGCCTTTTGGTTCACAATACGCGTAAGCCCGCCGTGAATTTTCACACTGCCATCCAGTTTGAAACCGATATCCCCTGTTTTTTCAAAATACTCAATATTAACCGGTCGCTCCCAATCCTGAAATGAATTACAATTGGGATATCCCCCATCATCAACATAAATGCCGTAATTTTTATCCCATAAATTGTACGGATCGGTTGTTACCGAAATTACAGGCAAGGAAAAATTTTCATTAATGAAATAGGTTTCTGTAGCTATTAAACTGGGCGACATACTATCAGCAAAACATCTGGCACGCACAACGGTAGTTCCTGTTATGTTTATGGGAACGCTGTACTGGTTGGAACTGGTGGTTGGCTCGCTTCCATCCTTTGAATAAAATATTTTGGCAGTGAGATCATTGGAGCTGATATTCAGGGTTACAGTTCCTGAATAAAATCCACCTGCCAGTGAGATAACCGGTGCCTGGCATCGTGGCAAAAACAAGGAGTCGATATTGCCTGAGTCTGGGGTTGGTTTGGCAAGAATTGCAAAATCAATGCCTCCGTCAGGAATACGTCCGTAGGATAAATCAGTGAGCAATACTGGAGTTTGAATACTATCAACGATTGAACCTGAAGGATTAGAGACCGATAGAAATTCTCCTGACGCGCTTACTTTAAAGTTAGTATGAAGAGGAATCGTTTTACGGTTTTTATTAGAAGCAAATACCAGCAAAAAGCCTTTGGCAGGAATATCAACAGAGGGGAATATCCATTTAAGAGGCTGGCTTTTGTCGTTTGACAATCCGAAACCAGCCAGATTAACAATAGTGTCTCCCCAGTTATAAAGTTCGATCCAGTCGCTGGAATTATTATCTTCATCCAATATGGTTGTAGAATTGGAAGCCACAACCTCGTTGATTACGATATTTTGTCCTGATGTTTCAATTGCTGTTATAAATAGAACAGCAAGAAGTAAAGAGAATGATTTTTTATTACTTCGCAGGTGATTTTCAGGGTGTATTTCCCACATGATGATCCGGCTTTGTTAGTATTATTTTACAATCAGAATATTCATAACCGCTTTTTCATACCACTAATGAACTACCCGATTATCACATTGTATTTTGATCTTTAAGAACAAAAAAGTAATTCAAATTTATTCTGCTTACCAGACCTAACTATAACTTCCATGTCTTTTGCTCAGTTCAATAAATTTCAGTACCCGTTCGGGCGAAACGTCGTTCTGCAGGATGTGGGCCGGAGAAATCATATAACCGCCCCCTTTGCCAAGAATGCTGATTTTTTCGATAATGTCTTTTTCTAAGTCTTCATCTGTACCGTTAGGCAGCAAATCCTGTTGATCAATGGCACCCCAGAAAGCAAACTTTTCGCCGAACCGCTCTTTCATATCCTGGGGCAAATGCCCGGGAACACCAGGCTGAACCGGATTAAAGACCTCGAAACCCATTTCACGGATATCATCAAGAAGTTCAGCAACAGCCCCGTCGCAATGCAGGATAGGAATAATGTCAGGCTTGGCTTCTTTAAACCGATCGATCATTCGTTTGTAATGTGGTTTCAGTTGTTCGCGAAAAGTTTCGGGAGGGAGAATCAAACTGGTTTGTGTTCCAAAATCATCGCCGAACCAGATAGCATCCACTCCCTTTTCGATGAGTCGCAGGCCAACTTGTGTCTGGTATTCGGCACAGGCTTCGAATAAGGGTATCACGTATTCTGTTTCCATCATCATATCAACCAGTAGTTTCTCCATGCCGGCCAGTTGATGAGCCAGTGAGAATACCGTTACTTCAATATCGCCGATAACCAGGTAATCGTTTTTATATTTTTTTACCAGTGCTTCAGCGTCTCTGTATCGTCCCGGCGCATCAGGATCAGGGAATTGAAAGTTCTCTATATCAGCCCTTGTTTCAGCGTTTGCCAGAGGATATTCAATCACTTCCACATAAATATCACCTTGCCGCATTTTCATGCCATATTCATTTAGCCAGCAACCCTGCTCATCCATGATAATTTTATAATCGTCGGAAACCGCAGCTCCGGTTACGACTACATCGCTCCCCATGGCCACACGCAACTCGTTGGCGCTGATACGGTATGTAACATCTTCATACGGATTATCGGTGTAATGAACAGGGATACCCAGTTCTTTTCCGAAATGGTCGGACAACTGCCGGCAAAGTTCAAACTGAACCGGAACCCGATCTGGTAATCCTGGCAGCCGTTTAAAGGCTTTTAAAACACGCTCTCTAGAATTCATGATTTTAGTTTTATTTTTTTACATTATTTTTACTTAATTATCCCAGTTGTCAGTCCTGAACGGAGCCAAAGGCAAACCTTCAGAACTGAAAATATCCGGCAACGAAGTGTTATCGAAACAATACCGAACCGCTACCGGAGATTTTACCAGTTTCGACGAAAGCAAAATCGTTTTTCCTTCAATCTTAGCCGTTGCAGGAATAAAGTTCTGATCTTCGCCGGCAATCAGAAATTTCCCGGGAGTTTCAGCCGAACATTTGAGGCTCGTCTGCACATTGCTGAACGACAGACGCATCTTGCCCTTTTCAAACTGCATGGCCTGGTACATCGGACTTTTATATGCACCAATCTCTTTTTTATAAGTTTCGACCAGGGCGAAGTTTGCCAGGCGTTTACCAACATCCAGTTTGTTTTTCGGGTGAATGTCTTTTACATCATCAACAAGGTCAGAAATCACCACCATGCCGGTATTGGGAATGGTTTTAGAAGCAATGCCCTGTTGTTCACGAAGTAGTCTGGCATCAGCACCTTCCCAATAATCAAATGGGGCTATCTGAACAAAATAGAACGGGAAATCTTTTTTAAAGTCTTTACGCCAGCCTTCAATCATGGTTTTCATCATGGCTGCATAAACCGAATAATTCATTGTATTCGACTCGCCCTGGTACCAGATTGCTCCGGCAATACCAAATGGAATTAAAGGATTAATCATCGAATTGTAAAGTACCCCGGATTCGTCCGGTCGATTGGCATCCGGCCACTTAAATTTGTTTTTATTAAGTTCCGGATTTTGAATAATGCTGCTTTTTTCCATCCAGACTTCGATGGGAGTTCCACCCCATGCCGAAACTATGATTCCCACCGGAACATTCAGCTTTTGCTGTAATTCCCGAGCGAAAAAATAGCCTATCGCACTTGTTTTGCGCATGGTTTCGGACGAGCATACTTCCCATGATCCCTGACATGTTTGCTGAGGAAAATCAGCACCTATTTTCTGAATATGAAGAATTCGAATATTAGGATTGTTTGCATTGGCAATTTCTTGTTCTCCATTTTTAATACCGTAATCAGCAGACCATTCCATGTTCGACTGCCCGCTGCACAGCCAAACTTCACCCAGCATAACATCGCTCAATGTAATTTTTGAAGTACCAATAAGTTGGACGATATATGGACCGCCGGCTTGAATGGTTTTTAAAGTAATAAGGAATTTAGCCTGATTATCAGGCACTGCTATCACTGTATCTTTTACATTCCAACTTGCTATTATTTTAATCTTTTCACCAGGTATTCCCCAGCCCCAAATAACAACTTCAGAATTTTGTTGCAAGACCATATTGTCCGAAAAAACTGTTGAAAGCACAATTTTCCCAAATCCATTGGGAATGTAGATGAAAAGTAGAATGATGTTCAAAAGAATTTGTCTCATGTTTTTGATTAAAAATTTATAGTAACATATATCTACTTTTTAAGATTTAAACCGAATTTATCTCACTCTTGCTTGATGAAATCCAACAAATACAGGATCACCCCAGTATGGCAACTATACCACCATGCATTAAACTGAAATCCCACCACAATCCGGTTGTCTGGCTGAAGGTAATAGGTGACATAATTGGCTGTCTGCTTAGCCCGTTCCATCATCTTTTCATCACTCGAAGTCTCTGCAAGTTCCTTTAGCACAGATGCCCAGTTTAGGCTGTGAATCCCCATTATGTAGTTACATTGCAACTGTTCTCTAATCCCTTCAGCAGGCTCAAATCCCTCGATCTTATCCATAAAGATTTCTTCAATCCAGGCATTAAGTTCCAGTGCCTTCTCAAGATAGCCATTGTTATCCGTACGATTGGCCAATAAATAACGAATCACGTCTAGGCAATCGTAATTGGTACGACCCTCTGTGCTTTCCAGGATGTCTTCATAGAAACCTCGAAATTCTTTGGTCTTGATAGGTCCATTCAGCAACCATTCCCATGTTCTGTCACGATAGACTTTGTAATGATCATTTTTATTCAATTCATCCAGATTCTCAAACAATATGACCGCATAGATGACACTGCTTGTATAATCTTCAATCACCTTTTTTGTTTTAGGATCGACACGGAAAGGCCAGGTGCCATTAGCTCGTTGATTCTTTGCCAGGCTCTGACCTATAGCTTCAGCGGCTTTCAAAAACCGCTCCTTATTACTGGCTTTATACAATTCTATATACGCCAAAGCCATAATAGCTGCTTTGTCTGGCATGATACCGCTTCCGTCTCGAAATCCTCCGGGTTTCTTTTCCTCCAACGTACTGTAAGGCATGTTTGCATATGCCACGTCGTTTGGTGTACTATGTGCGATATTCCAATCTGCCAGTTTAATAGCTTCGTTGAGTGCTCGCTTATCATCGAAATAATTAAATAGTTTAACAAAAGTCTTAATCATCAAAGAGTGATGAAATGCTGGATACGAAATAAAACGGTCTATAGCATTTGGAAATGGCTCACCATTGTGCTGCAAATTCGAATAGTACAACCATGGCATCTGAGTCTGTCCATTCTCATCAATAAGAATTTCGGTCGATCCTTTGAACCATTTCAAATGATCATCTAACAAAAATGACACGCCTCGCTTAATTGTCTCCTCATAAGACTGAAGAGGCAGTAACATACCAGCAGCGGAATGCTTTCTGTCAGCAACTACCATATTTTTCTCCCAGTCGTAATTTCCTTTAGATGAATGTTTCGGTTTTTCCTCATCTTTAATTTTAGAATTGAGTGTTGTATCTTCTTTATTTAGATTTGAGGGGCTCTTGCACATTGTTGAACTAAGCATGATTACTGCCACTAATACCAGTTTAAAATTGCTTTCCATATTCTTTATCTTCCTTATTATTATTATGAATTTATCATGAAACATGAATTCTAACAAATCTTCACCACCTCAATCCCCAGAATTTGTCCAAGTTTCTGAATCTTATCAGCAATATGCCCCACTCCAATGGCGCAATGGTGTGCCGGTCCCTGTTTGGACCATGAATTCATAAATCCTTTAGCTCCTACTGAAAAGCGGTATCGGCTGTTAGTATTTCCAATTTCGAGTACCGGCCCGGCTACTGACTCGCCTTCGGCAACCAGAAGGAACACGCCGTCATTGCCTTCAACTACCGATAACAATGTAACTGGGCCATGTTTCACACTCATCTGAATGGATAATCCTTTTCCCGGTTTCCCGTGATACACCGACAGAGGAACCAGTTTCACCCGGCCTTCGGCGATGGCCGAATGTGCCGGCCCGTCGTGGCCAAGCATTACCACATCGTCTTTGAAATCCATCAGGTAAAATTCGGAGAACGAACCTCCGCTGCCAAACTCGGCCATGATTTTCATAGCCTGCGCATTCTTAACTTCACACTCACCGGCAATCGGAATGTTTTTGCCTGTCAGCAAGGTATTACCGGCAATTACCGAAGTCACTATATTTTCGTAATCGTTGCCTGATTCGCCTTCGTAATAATAGGCCATTGAGCCCAGGTTACGTTTTTTAATCAGCATATCCAACGCCACCGAAGTACGTGCAGCACGCTCAATTTCAAAGGTTTCGCATTCAGGAGCCACATCAAAAGCAGTAGCAAATTCCCGGATTTTAGCCTGAACTTCAGCATCTGTTGCTTCGTCGCGGTATTTTTTCAGCTCACACATTTCGAGCAGTTCGATGTGCGTGCCAAAAACGGCTGATTGTTTGGTCATGTCGGTATAAACATCGAGCATTCCACAGTAATAGTGACCCAAAACACCCAAACGGTTATTCCGCATGGCTGCGGCAACGCGGGCTGCTTCGGTCCAGGCCTCAATTTCCCGCCAGGCTTCTTCGTCCTGAAGGTAACCGGTTACAAAATCGTATTGTATACCTGATCGGTTAAATACACTGGCAATCTCGGGAACCGAGCAGGCCTGGCAATGTTCGAGCCATACGCCGGTCATCTTACCGCGATCGCCAAGTTTATTGAATGTTGCGTAATCCAGTTCGGCTACCGGCTGAAGGTTTAGAATCACTACCGGCACTTTCAGCTTTTGCGCTACCGGCAATACGGTTGAAGATAATGCATAGGTTGAAACATACAAAAATACAATTTCAACATCCTGTGATTTCAGGTAGTCTGCAGCTTCGCGGGCCCTCACCGGGTTGTCAACCATACCGGCATCCACAACCTCAACACCATATCCGGCAATGCGGTTTTTAATCTGTCCCTGGTATGTTTTCAGATTGTCGAGCAATCCATCAAATTGTGCCCAATACGTGTCGAGGCCAATTCCAAATAATCCTACTTTAGTCTTCATTTAACTGTTGAATTTTTATGTTACTTAATATCTCTGCAAGTTTACTTAATCCGTAAAACTAAGAAGATTAATACTGGTCAATTTATTATGAATTTGTATCAATTATCAGCTGGTTTCATTTAAAGAAATCAATCCAGGAGTCTTCAATCCAAAGTGAAAACTTTTTCAAACATTACAACAATAAAAGCTGGCTTTATTTCACATAAACAGCCTGGCGGTTTGATACCAGGTAAGCTGCTCCGAAAAGGACTGATGTATAAAACAAATCACCAAGTACTCCATTAAACAGGAAAGGCAGACCCGCAATGTATGATTGTATTAGACCTGAAGCATTCATTGGATAAGGCATTAATCCTGAAGTCCAACTCGCGAAATTGGTAACAAGGTAAAATAAAACTGATGCTGCCAGGGAGGCTGAGAGCGTATTCACAACAGTAAGCCTTCGTTGCAATACTAATCCAAAAGCAACAATTGCAATGAAACTCAGGTAAACAGGAAGCATAGTTGAATGAAATCCAATAATCAGATCGCTCAACAACATAGCCGCAACCGGTATAAGAAATGCCAGGTCTTTGCGTTTTACAAAAGTACCGCCAAATAATGCTATTGCAGCGATCGGAGTAAAATTGGGCCAGTGGGGAATAAGACGCATCATGGCTCCGGTAACGATCATCACGATTACTACATACAATTTTGGGGTAAGTTCAATTTTTCTCATTGTATTGATTTTTAAAGGATTTTCGATTAAAGAATGTAAAAAACATTGAAATTTATTATCTCCTGTTTCACCAGTTGTGATGACTCACAACAATCATCTTTTGTTAGATCACATGATTCATATTAACTTTTGATAGCTTCCTATTCGTTTTAAACTACATGAATTTCAGCCATGTTTTTTCAGGTTTTTATACAAACAATTGGTTGAGTCGCAGATATGGCAGGTATAGTCATTGTGTTTCACATCGTGACCAATACCAATAATTCCGCTTACCGATTTTATTGGCTGCATCAAACAGCTATCTGATAGTGTAACAAAACTGAAATTCTGATTTAAGAGACTAAATAATTTTTTCTGATGATCTACTGTCCACCCGCAGTAACCGGGGCTATATCTGTTAGTTAATTTATAGCCTTCACCTTCCATTTCCAGCCTGAGCGATTGCTGAACCAGATCCATGGCACTTTCAACCACAAGCGAGCCGAATAAGTCATACACATATCCTTTCAGCATATCGCCTTCTGCCATATATTGCCTCGACAGTTCATGGATTTTATCACCGGCCGTGCATACAAAAACGGCAATTTTGCTGCTTCGCTTAAGCATGTTGAATACTATCTTTTTAACATCGAAGTTCACATCCCCTATTACTATTTCGCGTATTTCCGGGTTAAATGTCAGCTTATCGAACACCAGGTAACCTCCCATAATCTGAAATATCTGTTTGCCTTGTTCGAAAAGAGTATCAAGATATTCGTGCATTAAAAAAGCATATTCCGACTCACCACCCAAAAGGGGAATTACATCTTCGCGGGTTAGCAAAAGTTCTTCAAATGAAATCTCTTTTATGGCTGTTGTATTCAATTTTGCAATGTATTAAAATCAGTAATTGCCTGATAAAAAGCATCAATATTTGCTATGGGAACGTTGGGAGGTGTATCGCATCCCAAAGAGATGACAAAATTAGTGTACTCTCTTGTTTTTTGTAAAAGTTCGGTTGTGGAACTATACAATTGCCCGGGGTTCATCATTTTAAACACATTAACCGGATCGAGATTTCCCATGGCGATAACGCCTGAAGGAATTTCGGCGAGGGCATCAACCATGTTAATGGCATTTCCAAAATGCAGTCCTTGTGCGCCTGTGGAAACCATCGATTTGGTTAAATGACCTTTGTTGCCACAATTATGGAGGATAATCATAAAAGTTTCATCCTGTAACTGAGCCACAATCTGATGAATATATTTAGATGAAAACTCGTCGCACATATCCTCTGATAACAATCCGGCAGCCGGCTCAGCAATAATAATTCCGCTTACCCCGGTGTCCTTAAATGCGCGTATATATTTAATTATAAACTCAGTGCATTTCTCAAGAAGTTTTTCGATAACATCAGGTTCAATATAAAGCGAGGTCATTAACTCCGTCATATCGAAAAGCCGGCCAGCCAATGAAATGGGGCCTATGCAACCGGCAAATACAGGTTTATCGGTAATGTTTTGTGCCGCCAAACGGGCTGCCAATAAATACTCCTGAATCCGTCCGGCGTCCAGGCCAGGCACTTTCAGATTATCAACAGCTTCGGCATCGGAAACTAACCGTTCCGTTACGGTGGGAACTTCGTGTTCCGGAAGATTTATGGTTGAGCCAAATGCTTCTGCTTCAACGGTTAAATCCATTATAATGGTAGCAGCATCAGCAGGATATTTTTTATTCAGTGCATCAATAGCCTGATAATGAATTTCTCCGTTTGTTACTGCTTCTTTTACTGTTTTTCCTATCAGATCAATACCCGGATGGGTCATAATTGGAATTGCATAGCGTTTATTTGCTTTAAGCAATGTATTAAACCATTCTGTATTGTTCTTCACATTCTATAGTATTAAGTGTAAATAATTATTCATTTTATTCGGATTCTAAGCAACTGATCTTTCCAGGAATTCAACTGCGCCCTGCGGATCAGAAGAATAGAAAGTGGCGCCTATTTTTTTACAGAAATCATGCGATAAAGGTGCACCCCCGACCAATATCTTATTATCGGGATATTGAGCTCTGATTTGCTTTACAATGACTTCCATATTTACCATCGTGGTTGTAAGAAGCGCCGATAATCCGATCACACAGTCAGGATGTTGGTTGATAGCCTCCAGGAATTTTTCGGGTTTTACATCCACACCCAGGTCAACTACTTCCCATCCGGAACCTTCTATCATCATGGCTACCAGATTTTTACCAATATCATGCAAATCGCCCATAACCGTTCCTATTACGAAAACACCCTTGCGTTTTACTTCGCCTGAGGTAAAGAATGGCTTAATGTGTTTCAAAGCCGCTGACATAGCTTTGGCGGCAATAAGCATTTCGGGTACAAAAGCCTTTCCATCGGAAAATTTTTTCCCTATGCGACCCATGCCCGGTATTAAGGCATCATTTAAAATGACTTCAGGTTTAATCCCTGCTTCAAGTGCTTGCTGACAAAGTTCATCTGCTCCGTCCAATCCCTTCATTGCAGGAGGATAAGGCGATAATTTACTGATTTTTCCTGATTCAACAGCAAGTGATAACTTTTCAAGTAGTTCGTTCATAGCATTTTGGTATTTATCTTACATTGTTGTGGTGAGTTCTGAAAATTCGGTTTAATGTAAATTATTTATTTTCCAGAAAAGGGGTAAATGTTGAAAACATTAAGATTAAACGGAATCAATTTTCTGTTTTATCCTCCTGATATGTTCAGGATTGGTGCCGCAACAACCTCCGATTGCTGAAGGTGAAATGGCCAGAAGTTCAGTCAAATTTGACGCAAACACCTCAGGAGATTCAGAATAACAAATCGCTCCATCATGAAGATGAGGTTCCCCGGCATTTGCCTTGAGCAATAGATTAACGGTGGCGGACACACTTCTGAATTCTTTAGCCAGATCAATCATTTTCAGTATTCCGTTGCCACAATTTGATCCGACCAGCAGTGCGTCTGCTGTTTGCATTGCTTCAACAAAATCCTTCACGCTGACACCCATCATAGTTTTATGCCCATCGGGAGTATTGCTGAATGTCATGGAAGCAAAGAATGGAAGGTCTGAATTTTCTTTTACAGCATGGATTGCACATTGTATTTCCTCCAGGTCGGTGAACGTTTCGAGCATAAATCCATCAACGCCTGCATCAGCCATGGCTTTAACCTGCACCGCAAATGAATCGGTCATTTCCTGGTATGTTGTGTCGCCGAAAGGCTCCAACATCAACCCGCTTGGTCCGATGGAACCGATAACGAACTTCCCTTCAGGCTTGACAGAAATGGCATTTCGCGCACCCCCGAAATTCAACTCGTAGGCCTGGCTTTCGAGATTATAGGCCTTGAGCTTCAAAAAAGATCCTCCAAATGTATTAGTGAGCACAGCATCTGATCCCGCCTCGAAATAAGATGCAGAAATTTCCTTAATTGTTTCAGGATGAGATATATTCCACAACTCCGGGCATTCGCCTGCAACTAATCCACGGGCAATTAATTCGGATCCTGTGGCACCATCAAGGATCAGTATTTTATGGCTTGTAATTCTTTCAGTAAGTGTCATAATGATGGTTCTCTATTTTGGCTTTGAATTCTGAGGCATATTTAAAACAGATTTTCGGCGGCAGGTCAACACAGATGAATTCTCTCTTGCATTAAGGGCCGATCCGCAGTAAAACAACTATGCCAGGCATGGAGCAGAGCTGAATATGGCAGCGGAAAACACGGTTGCCAGTCCATTTCAACTGTTGAATTCAGCACTTCCAAATTACATATTACATGCAAATTTCACGCAATATGCTACTGTAAAGATACTTCGCTTATAAAATGAATCAATATGCAGAATGATTCTTGTTTTACACAAAATGACACAATATTCCAGCTGAAATAAAAGGCATATTGAATAAATTCAGTAGGCTTTTTCTATCCCTAGAAATTCTTTATCCTGATATTCCGGTATTCAATTTTCATTGGAGGGCCAACATGAACCTGTATACCAAGCAGCCCCTCATTTTTCCGGTTGGCAATGTCATTATCAACAACAATGCTCATTACATGGTTATTGATCATGTGGATCAGGGTATTTCCGCGGATAACAATGTGACATTCATTCCAATCTCCCTTATGAATAAACTCTGTTAATTGGTCTTTTCCGCCCAGAGACGCTATTTCGACTGGTTTTTCATTTTCGCTGATTTGAGTCATTTGCCCGCGCAGCGCCAGAAAAGCCCTTCCTCTTTCTTCATAATTCTGGCCACTCCACTGATCCTGACCGTCGATATCGCATTGATAGCCCCTTAATGCAAAAGGGACCCCGGCCACTTCATAGCTCCTGTAATTTATTCCTGAGTTGCCTTCGGCCGAGACTTTATATTCCAGTTTCAACTCAAAATCGCCGGTAGTACCTTCACACCAGATCAGGAATGTGTTTCGTTGCAGGATTGTTTCAGGAGTTACTTCTCCTATCATCTTTCCATCTTCAACGCGCCAGTAAACCGGGTCTCCTTCCCAACCTTTGAGTGATTTTCCATCGAAAATCGGGATGAAATCTTTTTCGTCGCTTGTTTCGGGTTCCGGAAAATTTGACTGCGCAAAAAGATTGCCGCTTGATATTACAAAACAGATTGCCGCTATGATTAAACCGATTGGCAAAAACTGGTAGGAAGATTGCTTCTTTTTCATGTGTTTATTTTTTTATTTTTTACGGGACAGATGGAACTCGACATAATAATCACCACTCTGTGAGACAATTTACTGTCATGGCTCGTTTCATCTTATTCGATTATTGGTAAACCCTGATAATTAGTTTTAACATAAGGGATTGTCCCGGTTTCGTCTATCACATAATTCCATTTTTCAACATAATTCAAACCCGGCAAAAATTGGTCATTGTTTTGAGCCAGCAAATGACTGAGCTTTACTTCCAGTTCATTCCTAATCTGCTGATACTTTTCGTCTATTACCAGGTTATAGAGTTGAAAAGGATCTTCCTGGTTGTAGAACAGCAACCATGGACCCGATAAATGCTTTAAATTAACTGATTAGGTACAAATGCTTTTGTCGGTTCCTTCTCATTTACTCCTGTATATTTTGGCATGATATGGCAAAAGATTGATGGTAAATGAATTTGAAACTTCCAGGATTTTTCCTGAAGCAGGATCCCACTCTTCCATTTCAGAAGGTGCTTTCAAAGTAACCTTTGTTGATAATGCTTTGCCGGAATCATTCAAGATAAAAAAGACATCTTTGTTTTCGATCTGCCGGTGGGCAATCCTTACCGGTAGCAATTCATCCTCCAGATTCACTTCTTTTCCCAGCCACCCGTTCAGTAGCTCTTCTATTTTCTGCGATTTCCAGTTTGTCACCAGTTTGACATTGTCATTGGTTTCAAAAAGCTTTTTAGCCCTGGATTGAATCTCTGTGTCAGGGAATTTCTTTTCCGTGTTGAGAGGCATCAGTTCAAGGGCAATAATTTTTCCACCGCCCTCAGCAAATTCAAATAATCTCTTCCAGGCTTCTTCCGGCAAGGTAGATACAGCCGGTAACACGATGACTTTCCAGTGCAACCGGCCATTTACCAATTCACCATTAATCACTTTTGAATCTATGATAGCGCGTGAATCAAGGAAAGAATATTCTCTACGGTTTTTGAACATGAACCTGGAAATATTCCGGAAGGTTTGTTCAACCAGGATAGCGTCGGGGGATCCTCCGGCCACTGTGTCCCAACCCGACATGTTTGGGTCCGTGAAGAAGCCATCAACTACCTTAAGTGGCTGGGGCGTAAACTGTGTCCAAAGAGATTCGATTGGGTATACAACGCCTATGTCAGCCCGAGTAAAGCCTCCATGGAGAAGCATAACAGTTCTGCCAACATAGGTATTAAACTCAATTTTCTGCTTCTGATCAGAGTGAGACAGCTTCAGATAATTGTTAAAGTCAGTCACCCCTCCGGCCATCAGCATGTTGAGATGGCCCCGCACTTCAGCGGCGGGAGGCTCGCTGCCAAGGGTATAAATCTCCATTATAGGGCAGGGCTCGCTCATTACCCGATCGTGGCCTTCAAGTTCAGCAGCGCTGGAAGCCAGCTTAGGTGAATGAACCGGCATAAACCGGGGTAAACAGCTTAGAATGTCGATTCCCGGGGCATCCATTTCTCTGAAGCATTTCATTGCATCTCCATAAAGAGGAACCTGCGCCATCATAGTTTCTTCCAAAAGAAGGTGGCCTCCCGATTTAAAGTTATGATTAGCGCACCACTCTTTAATTGGCTTAAAATAATTATTGACTATCAAATCCCCCACAGTATGGAAATACTGATACCGCACCTGCTGCCCTGCAGGACCTTTGTCGGAGAAAAGCTCAACAAGCCTTTCTTCAGGCCGGTATCCATACCGTTTTTTAATTTCTTCCGACAGAACTTCCTGCCAGGGGATTACCGACCATGAGTACCATTCGAAAGGGACCGCCATAAGTGAAGGTTCATCGGTAAAGGTAGAAGTGAAATATTTACCCAGGTCTTTCCCCAGGTATTCAGCGTAAACTTCGTGATTTACCCTGAGAAAAGTCTCGGTTACCTCCGGGATCATCAGGGATGGATAATGCGGACTGGCAGATCCACCCGGTTTTTTTGAAACCTGAAATCCTTCATAAAGCTGATCCTTTGTAACAGCAAATATATTCCATTCGCCTTCAGGAGCATTCCATATAAGATAAGAACCCTTGATAAAACCTGAAAGATCCGTTTTCCTGCTATAATCCACCACCTTCCCTGAAACAGGAAATGCAGCCACTAATTCCGATTTCCCGGGAGGTAGCCTGAAATGTAAAGGGCCCCCGGTTACCAGCGTATCATCAAAAAAGAGCCCCATAACTTCCCATTCAGGGTTTGTCTTGATAACAAGATATCCCGCGTTACCGGATGGATAACCGTTCTCATCATAAAGCCACAACTCCAGTCCTGCACTCCTGGCCTTTTCGCAGAAACGAAGGGTGGCTTTCATCGCTGCATCTTCCAGGTAATGTTCGTAGGGGACATTTATGGTAAATCCCCCGTAGCCATTATCGAGATACACTTTGATCAAAGAATCCTGTCCTTTTTCATCTAAAGGAATTCTGTGAACATTCTGGTTCATCCGATACTTCAAAGGTGGATTTAAAAAATCTTTTTTCAATACCGCAAATGCCGTTTCGGTTATGCTCTGCGAACAGCTGCCTGCAAACAAGGCGACTACAACCATGATAACACAAATAAATCTATTCATTTTTGGAGTTTGAGTATTAATGGTATTTTATCTTAGCATGGCTAATTCCATCCTAATTCCAGCATGCCTGGAAATTCAGCCAATAATCCCTCTGTCTTAAAATGTTTTTCATGCGTTATTATTTAATTTTTTACGGGTCGCATGGAATACGCCAGATTGATCATAATATCATCTTCGGTTGTTGATTTATTTCAATCATGGCTATTTCATCTCAAGTGTCTTCTCAGTAGCTTTTTAGAATTAGTATTTTAACCGGACCTATTAATCCCGATTTCAACAAGGGGAAATCGACTTTTTACTACATTTTTACTTATAAGAACTGATTTCTCCCATTCACTTGCATGCTTATTTAAGATACGCATGGTCTTGCAAGGTGTAGGTCGATTTGAATCCGTCTTTATGCTTGCCGTTGTCTATTTCGGGTTAATAACTCAACCTTGCCATCACTAAGAACACTCCAAAACTCAAAAAAACGAGATATATCTGAGATCCTGAACTTGTATCAACTGAAGTCACTTTTTATTTTGACACATCCTGTTAATAGTTATGTTTGGGGTTTGTAATTTCCTGGCGCATATACCTGATTTGATCGTAAAACCAGTTGTACTCTTCACCTTCTTTAAAAAGTTCGTAATCAACCCCATTGTTCCTCCAGCCAACCTGTGTAGCATAAAAAACATAAAGCCACCATTTCCCATCGCGTTTACAAACTAATGTCTGTGGTATTTGATTGGCGTCAATTCCCGGGTCGGGTGGAATGGTGTATAGTTTTTCCCATTTCAAACCATCATTTGACTTAGCAACCATTATCTGTCGGCTTTGCCACTCACTTGGTTTTTTGCCTGAGGGTGCTGAGGCATTGTAGCCAGAACCATCAGAAAAACTATAATAAACCGAATCGAAACACACCATTTCAGGATTGGGCCAGTTTCTGAGTAAGGGTTCATCCAGTTCGTTTACAACCTCGAATTTATCTTTCATAAAATCGCCCTTATTTTCAGCTAAACCCACCACGAAATCGGGAGCCTGTACAATAATGTAATCAAAGTACAAGTTCCACTTATTTTGTTTCTTATCCCAAAGTAAGCATGGACGATGAAAATCCCCGATTCTATTCGGATAAGGTTTAGGAGGGAATATTTCATCTTCTGCTGCCATCAGCAGGGGTTTATCGGTTTTTGTCCAATGAATACCATCTTTAGAAGTTGCACCCATCACACAACATATAATCGAAAATGGATATCCTTCCGTTTTAGGAAAAATATCGGAAGTAGCACTGTATGCCATGTAATAAACACCATCTTTTAAAACTACTGATGGATCACCATTATGGTAACTGTCGTAATATTTGTTTTTTGTATCCGGATCGCCATAAATAACGGGTTGCCATTTTTGATTCTGTTCATCCGCATCCCAGGTTCCGTCTTTGCAGTAAACTTCCCAATTGTCCAGATCTTTTGATCGCGCAACATAGATAGCATCACAACCCGTGTAGCCGGGATTACACAAAGACTCAATCCAGCCAAAAAACCACATCATGTATGGATATTCTTTGTTGCCGGTTTCGGCAACACATGGCTGGTAAGCATGCATAAATCCTTTTAATACCGGGTTTGGATTGCGTTCCCATTTGTCAAGTGCGAATTCAGGACTGCTGGCAACAGCATTTGCTTTATTTCTATGCCGGTAACCATCTTTATTACTTGCACAATGATTAAAAACAAGAAACACTGGAATCAAAAGCAGAAAGCTTATTTTTTTAGTGATTTTTCTCATATTAAAACTACATTAAGTTTACAGGTCAGCTTTCATCAAATGCAACTAAGCAATACCAATATTGTTATACAAATGATTTATACTATTAACTCGGAAGTAGCATTATACTTTGCTAATCAGTCGCTAACCTTTGGAACCAGAGTTTATCCGATATGCTTATCCGATTATGTACAATTCATAGCATCAAAAAAAACCGCTATTCTCCGGATTCCATTTGTTCATATCTGTGCTCCAGTTAATTCATAAAGCATCAGAAAATTCCACTCCATCGTAAATTTCAATGCGGTAAATGGATGAAGAGAACCGCTGTACTTATACTTATTTTCTTTGTAATGATACAGCGGTTCGCTATCTTCCTTCGCTGTGGAACTATAGGCCGAACTTCAATGTTATAGAATATTCGCTATTTGGAAATACTCAACATAAAATTCCAGAATGCAGCATTGGTAGGGCAGGACAACCATAACGTAGTATGATTTCATGGTCGTTTGTACAAATTCTCATGATATTTTATCTCTTTATCAGCAGCTTACTATATTTAACATCATTGTTCAAACTTAACTTAATGAGGTATAATCCCGGAACAAAATTTTCAATGTTTATTACCTCATTCGTATCATTACATTTCCCGGAGTAAATCAATTTTCCAGTTGAGGAATATATAAACACATCAGAGTTTCCAGCGTTTATTATGCTAATTCTGTCGGTTGCAGGATTCGGGAAAATCTCAAATTTGTTGTTTCGTAAAAGATCAACGGCAGTGATGTAAGCAATATTTAAAACATAGGTGGTGTCATTTACATTATTCTCTGCAGTAACCTGAATAGTTACTTTATTTTCTTCATGAATAATATTCACCTTAGCATTTAAATCTGTAGGACTTGCTGTTACATTAACACTGCTTCCTTCCCCAACTTGAATGTCATATTGAAATTTAATGGGGCTAAAATCTTTGAGCTCCGTACCATTTACTTTTATTGAGATTAAGTATGGATTGTTGTTAAGTTTTACTTCCGATAATACATGAACAACTTCAAATTCAGCCAGTTGAAAATAAAAATTACCATATGTATCCGGGTTAAGCTTTGTTGCATTTACCCTTATGTATTTTGCAGTCACTGGTTCACTTAAAGTAAAAATGTTAGGCAGTATGTCGGCTCTGTTATAATTTGAATAGGAATGCCCGGAGATATCTGTCCAGTCAAAACCATTAAGGCTGAATTGAATACTGAAATCAGCTGGGAAACAGGCAGGTTTACTTTCAATTGCTCTTGGTGTTAGAATAACCTGATACACTTCTTTTAAATCATCGAAGTCGATATATATCCATTCATTGTGCATATTATCAACGTAACCGCTGGATGACCAAATAGTGCTTATATTACCATCTATGGCATTTTCCGCACCTAAAACACTTAATGCTTTCGAGGAGGCAACAACCGGGGAAAAAGGTTCAGCCTCCAGTTGAAAGTTTTGCTTGTAAACATCAAAATCGACAATACTCGGCCCCAAACCGTACCACATTTGGTAATTTATACTATCTTCCCATACAATATGAGGTGTAACAGTAATCTTGTCTGAAAAAGCCAATGTGGGATTATAGAAACTTTCAGACCAATTGATACCATCCTTCGAAAACATTTTACTCGTTTCGAAACCAAAAGTACCGGGACTATTATAGAACATCCACCAGGTGCTGTCAGGAGCAATGCTTACATCTACATTTACTTTAAATCCTCCTGATACAACTATGGTCGATTCTTTATCAAAGGTTAATCCTTTGTTTGAAAGCGTTGTACGGTAAACTCCTGTTGGTATATTGTTGTGGAAATAGAGGTATATTTCACTGCCCAGCGAATCAAGGCACATCACCGAGGGTGCCCATGCTCCAGCGGTGTCTATTCCATTATCGGCACCGATAAGCACTCCATTTCCCTGGTCACCCAGATGTGTCCAGTTAATTCCATCAAGACTTGTTGAAACGGCAATATAATTGGTATTGTCCCCATAACCACTGGGATAATAGGTATAATACATCTGGTAGTAGTATCTGGAATTCTCCGGGTCCCAAAGTCGTATTACAGAAGGATCATTCACCTGTACCTTTTCAATGGTAAATACTTCTACGGGATTCGCCCAGGTTTGACCATTATCCTCGGAAACAGAATAATACATTCTGTCCCATGGCAGGTCTGCTGCTGTCATCCAACCGCCAAACCATTGTTTCCAAACATTGCCTTCCCTGATAATTGTTGTAGCATAAATATCCTAACCATTGAAAACCTTCATCGGTTCAGAGTTGAAAGGAAAGACAGCATTTGAAGGCTCACTTGGATCACTTTCTCCTATTTCATTTATTGCTGTAACCGCAAAAGTATATCTTGTACCGTTGCTTAAACCCGTTACAATTATTGGGCTTTCGGTTCCGTTTACTACAATGCCTTGGGGGGTTGATGTTGCAATGTACCCCGTGATATTTGAACCTCCGTTGTTGGAAGGCGGTAAAAAGGATATTGTAGCCTTAGTATCGCCTGCCACAGCTTTCACGTTTACAGGAGACCCCGGAACAGTGCGCATAGGTGCGGAACATTCAAGTTCCGCTATATGGAACATATAAAAGCCACTTCCGAAATCAGATAATTTAGTAGCCAATACTCTAATATACTTTGTGGTAACAGCCTCTGGAAAATTGAAATCAATAGGATTAGCATTTCCCGGATTTACATAGTTGGTATAAGATTGGCCGGATATGGTTGTCCAATTGATTCCATCACTACTGGATTGAATATTAAAATCGACAGGAAAGTAAGCAGCATTAACGCGAGGAGTCAGCGTTATTTTTGCAAGCGTTTTACTTTCACCCAGATCAAGTGCAATCCATTCTTGTCTGTCTGTTTGCCCTCCAGGGTGGTTACTTGCCCAATAGGTTTCCGGATAACCATCGATGGCGTTAGTACCGGAAAAATCAGGAATCCATTCTGAAGAGGTGGAAACTGTGACTGCCACTACGCTTTTTACAGTATAATCAAATTCCGCTATATGAAACATATAAAAGCCGCTTCCGAAATCAGACAATTTAGTAGCCAATATTCTAATATACTTTGTGGTTACAGCCTCTGGAAAATTGAAATCAATAGGACTAGCATTTCCCGGATTTACATAGTTGGTATAAGATTGGCCGGATATGGTTGTCCAATTTGTACCATCACTACTGGATTGAATATTAAAATCGACAGGAAAGTATGCAGCATTAACGCGAGGAGTCAGCGTTATTTTTGCAAGCGTTTTACTTTCACCAAGATCAAGTGCAATCCATTCTTGCCTGTCTGTTTCCCCTCCAGGGTGGTTACTTGCCCAATAGGTTTCCGGATTACCATCGATGGCGTTAGTACCAGAAAAATCAGGAATCCATTCTGAAGAGGTGGAAACTGTAACTGCCACTACGCTTTTTACAGTATAATCAAATTCTGCAAGGTGCCACATGTATAATCCGGAGGCCGGGAGTTCAGATAATTTCGTTGCCAGTACTCTAATGTATTGTGTACCTATAGCTTCGGCAAATACAAAATCAATTGGACTACCAGTAGTTGGTGTTGCATAGTTGGTATAGTCATGGCCTGTTATTGTTGTCCAATTGGTGCCATCTTCACTAGATTGAATTTTAAAATCAACAGGAAAGCATATCGATACACCAGCAAAACGCGGTGTTAACGAAACTTTTGAAAGTGCAATCTTTTCTCCTAAATCAAGAGCAATCCACTCTTGTCTACCTGTTTCACCTCCTGGATGGTCACTAGACCAATACGTTTCATTGTTGCCATCCCGTGCTGATGTTGCTTCAAGACCCCCAACAGCCCAAACTGTTGATGCAGAAACTGTAGCTGCCACTACGCTTTTTACAGTATAATCAAATTCTGCAAGGTGCCACATGTATAATCCGGAGCCCGGAAGTTCAGATAATTTTGTTGCCAGTACTCTAATGTATTG
>CAIRMR010000082.1 GCA_903879715.1 uncultured Bacteroidales bacterium | reverse complement strand
CAATTTGATTGTATTCGGTTTCTTTATTCCCAATACCCATAATTGCTTTTACGACATCATCATAAATAATAGGAACAACTAATTCTCTGATTAGCGTGGCATGACCTTCGGGTAAACCTTTTTTGTGTTTTAATGCTTCATAATTGTTATGTATTACAGGTTTGCGTTCAGTTACGCAATCTACCCACACACCTGCTTTATCAATTGGATAATGTGCCCCTTTGCCTTGTGCATTACAATACTGTTTTTTTGTGCCGGTTGACCAATTTTGTAACAATAAATTGGTTTGGTCTTGTTCAACAAAGTGAAAAAATCCTATTTTGCTTTGGCTTATTATTTCTGCCGTATTTAGGGTTTCTTCGAGGATCTCATCAATAGTATGATTTTCAGAGAATTGAATTAATTTTAACCTGGCTTCATTTATTGTGTTAGCATTATCGGCTTGTTCTTTGGCTAATTTTAATTCATTATATGCCAGACTGAGTTCTTGCTCCACTTTTATTTTATCAGTTACATCATGAGCAAAAACTAATTTTGCCTTTTTACCTTCAAAAACTATATCGCACCTGATAATTTCAACCTGAATGATTTCTCCGTTTTTCTTTTTATGTAGATAAATACCCGCATTCACAAGACCTTTATCAACTACATGGACTAAATGTTTCACTTTTTCGATTTCGGATTCAGGTCTGATATCCAGAATAGTCATAGTTAGAAATTCCTCTTTTGTGTAGCCATATTTTTGAACAAAAGCACTGTTTACCGAAAGGAATTTTAGCGTATCAGCTTCAAAAATTGAGATTGGCATTTGGTTCGAATCGTATAGCAACCTGTACTTTTCTTCACTTTCTTCGGCATGTTCCTTGGCTAAGATTAACTCCTGCTCTGCTTGTTTGCGATCTGTAATATCAACAAATATTTCGAGCAAAGCCTCCTTGTCTTTGTGAATTATCCCGGTATGAATGACCTCGAATGTTTTGCCTCCCAGCACTCCCTCTGATTCATAAACATCCGTTACGCCTAACCTGATTCCTTTATTCAAAGGGCAATCTGTACATTGTTTTTTATCATCACGGTAGAGTTCCCAGCATTTATTGCCAATAAGTTCTTGCCCGCAAAGTTTTTTCAGGTTATCGCTCTGGAACAGGATAGTTCCCTTTTCGTCAACGATATCCATACCAAACGGGATGGTTTGCAATATATATCGGCTGAATTCCTCACTTTCCTTTAGTTCCGCTTCAGCTATTTTACGTTCGGAAATATCCCTTATTGCCCCATCGATATGCGTGGGCTTGCCTTCGCTATCCTTAATTAAGCGGGCGTTGATGGAAACGATTTTAATTTCACCCGATTTTGTTTTAAGTTCCAGTTCGTAATCCCAGAGTTCGCCATTCCGAAGTATTGCATTTACAAGTAAGCCTCTCTCATCGGGCTTGTTATACAGCACGGATGCCTTGCAGCCAATAAGTTCTTCCCTTTTGTATTCGCATAAACTGTAAATTGACGGGCTCATTTCAATAACTGTACCTGCCAGGTCAGTCTGGTAAAAAACATCCTGAACATTTTCAAAAATGGCACGGTATTTTTCCTCGCTCTTTTGCAGCAGATCCGCTGCCTGCTTTCGATCTGTAAGGTCGATAAAACTGATTAATATTTCGGATATCTCCCCGTTTTTATCCAAAACAGGAAATCCATTCACCATCAGCCAAATCACGTCGCCGGTAACAGGTCGGCACACGCCGATAATGAATTGCTTAAGTATGCTTTTATGCAATTTAATCTGATTCACCGGGTATTCACTCGGTGGCAATGGCTTATTGTTCTCGTCGATAAAATGCCAGCCCGGATCAACAGCCAGCTTCCCTTGCATTTGTAATTCACTCATTCCAAGCAATTCGGCAGCTTTGGGGTTGCTTAAAATAATTGAGGTGTCGGGTGCATGAATTACCACACCGGCATCCAGGTTCGCCAATATTCCCCTGTATCTTTTTTCACTTTCTCTTATTATAGCTTCCGCCTGTTTCCGTTCGTTGATGTCGGTACAGGTGCCGTACCACTTGGCTACTGCACCATTATCATCAAATATGGGAATCCCACGAATCAGCCACCATTTGTATTCCCCGTCAAAACGGCGGAGGCGGCATTCGAGCGAATAAGTGGTCAGATTAGTGGTTGCATTTTGCCAGGCATCCGAGGCACGTTGCTGGTCGTCGGGATGGAATGGTTTATTCCAGCCATTTCCGCAACTTTCTTCCAACGTTTGTCCTGTATATTTCACCCACTGCTGATTAAAGAAAATATTCCAACCATCGGGGCGGGTAATCCAGACGATTTGTGGCATAGCTTCGGCCAACTGGCGAAATTCCGTTTCGCTTTTTTGGAGTGCTTCTTCTACACGTTTTCGTTCGGTAATATCGCGGCAAAAAGCGACATTTAGCTTCTTACCATCCGGCATGCTCTGCATTGTTGCATCCAGAATAATGTTTATCCTTGTTCCATCAGCCCGCAGGTAAACTGTTTCAAAGTTCTGAACGTAACCTTGTTTTGCACATAGGGCAATACTCGCAGCATTGTTTTCAACTTCATCGGGAGCCGTCCACTCAAGTACCGAACGACCTGATATTTCCTCAAAGGATCCAAAGCCAGCCAATTTCAAATATGGATCGTTTGCTTCAACTACATTTCCTTTATCATCAACAACCACAAAACCGGTATCGGTATTATTAACAAGCTGCCTGTATTTCCCTTCGCTTAGTTTTAATGCCTCTTCGGCCTGTTTGCGTTCTGTAATATCGCGGGTGGTACTTAATACATGTTTTACACCATCGATATCAATAACAACAGCCGAAAGCAAGCCCAGTATGGGTGTGCCGATTTTATTTGCAAACCAGCATTCAATATCTTTTGCCTTTCCTGTAGTTTTTAGTTCATGAATAATTGAATTCCGTTCTTCGGGGTTTATGTATATATTAAGTTCTGTTGTAGTTTTTCCAATAACTTCACTTCCTTCATATCCCATTATTTTTTTAAAACCATCATTCACTTCAACTATTTTGCCATCATCGAGCCTGTTTATAATAATGGAATCGGGGCTGGTGTAGAACGATTTTGAAAATTTTTCTTCGCTTATGCTAAGTGCCTTTTGCGCCAGTTTCCTATCACTGATATCGCGGATAATTCCTGTGAAGAATTTTTCGGAGGCAGTCTCCCATTCCGATAGCGACAATTCAATGGGAAACTCAGTTCCGTTTTTATGCAATCCGACGAGCTCCGCTGTTTTGTTGGTTATGTGACGATCACCGCCACCAGCCACCCGGTTAATATCATGAATATGCTGTGCCCGGTAGTGGTGAGGCATGATTAAGTCTATCGGTTTTCCCCCTATTTCTTCTTTGGTATACCCGAATATTTTTTCAGCGCCCTTGTTCCATTCGGTTATCATACCTTTGACATTAATCGTTACTATGGCATCGTTAGCCGACTGGGTCAATATACGATAATGCTCTTCGCTGGCTTCCAGCTTTTTCTCGTAAAGTTTCCTGTTTTCGTTCTCAATCCTTAAATCTTCCAGCAGGTTAATGGTTAGCAGGTTCTTTTCCTGGAGTTCACGGGTACGTTCCTCTACCAGGGCCGATAGCCGTTCTTGCTCATTTCGTTTTTCGAGGTTGGCCGTATTGATTTTCAGCATAGCCCTGATCTGGGCGGTGAGTTCGGATTCGTCTATGGGTTTTGAAAGAAAGGCTTCAGCTCCGCTTTCAAGGGCAAGGATGCGGCTCTCTTTATCGCCCCTGATAGCCGTAACAAATACCACGGGGATGTCGCAAAGTGCCGCATCCGCTTTAAGCTTCCGGCATACCTCGAACCCGTCCATGCCCGGCATAATAACATCGAGCAGTATAACATCCGGTTTTTCGGAAGCAGCTAATTCCAGCCCTTTTGCTCCTGAAGTTGCCATAAGCATCAAGGCACCAGGGTATATATCTCGTAGTAACGCTTTCAGAGTGACCAGGTTATCCTGGTTATCGTCGATTGCCAGTATTTTTATTGTTCTATTTTCCATATAAAACCTCATTTATGGTACTGAAAAATGCTTTTTGGTCGATGGGTTTTGCAATATACGCATCGAAACCGTGTGCCAGTATGGCTTCGCGGTCGGAAGTCATTGCGCTGGCGGTAAGCGCAACAATTGCAGTATGCTGTAAATGAGCATTTTTTCGGATGGCCCTGTATGCTTCAATGCCATCCAGTTCCGGCAGGGCTATGTCCATTAATATCAGGTCGGGTTTATGCATTACAGCCATTTTCACGGCTTCATTCCCGTTTGTGGCTTCCAGTAGGGTATAATCACCGTCTAATAATGCCTTAACGGTAATCATATTATCGGGATTATCTTCAACTATCAGCACAAGGGGTTTGCCGGCAATGGGCTGTATTTCCCGTTTCGGTTGCAGGGGTTCAGGAGTTAGGGGCTCAACCATCGATATTACTGCACTCAGCAATTCGAGACGGTTTACATCGCCTTTCTGGATCAGCTGATGAATATTATTCCGTTTCAGAAATCGGAGTTCCTCTTTTGTGATATGTTTCGCCGTAAGAATAAGCACCGGGATATGGGCTGTTGGTTCGGCTCCGCGAAGCGTTCCCAGCACTTCAAACCCATCAACTTCGGGCATCATCAGGTCCAGGATCATCGCATCAGGAATAGTATGAGCAATTATTCCAAGCGCTTCGGCACCATCGTGCGCCACCAGGATTTTATACCCGCTTTCTTCCAGTATATCTTTCATCTGAATGATTGCCGGCTCGCTGTCCTCAACCAGTAAAACGGTTTTATTAAGTGAACCGGAAACGGGTTTTACATCTGCCTGTCTGCCGGTAAAGCGATGTAAGGCTGTGGATCTCATTTCGGGCACCTGGTTTCCACTGGCTGATTGTATCGGAAGAATCAGCGTAAATTCGGAACCTTCGCCAACAATACTTTTAACTGTGATGGCACCTCCGAGCAGGTTTGCATATTTTTTTGCAATGGCCAGTCCCAGGCCGCTGCCGCCAAACTTCCGCGAAGTGCTGCTGTCGGCCTGCCTGAATTCATCGAAAATATGGGGCTGGTTGCTTTCGGAAATACCTATACCGGTATCAGTTACCGTTATTTCGATTTTTGTTCCAAGCTGCCGGGCTTTTACTTCAACCTTGCCTTTTTCGGTGAACTTTACCGCGTTACTTACCAGGTTTTGCAGTATATGCCTGCATTTAACCATATCACTGCTTATGTATAAGGCAGCATTGCTGATGTATAAGTCAGGATTGGTTTCGGCCTGGATAAGTTCAATGTTTTTCTGTTTTGCCTGCACCTGTATCGTGCTTATAATTTCGGAAATCAGGTTATTGACATCGAACTTCGAAATTTCAATTTCCTCGTGCCCGGCTTCGATGCGTGAAATATCCAGGATATCGTTGATCAGGACCAGCAGGTTTTTCCCGTTCCGTTCAATAATCTCAAGGTAACTATACTCTTCGGCCGGAATCTGGCTGGCGAGCCTGCGGTTAAGCACTCCCGAAAGCGCAATTACCGAATTAAGCGGCGTACGCAATTCGTGGCTCATATTTGATAAAAAATTTGTTTTAAGCTGGTTGGCTTCCGATAGTTGTCTCTTTTGCATTCCCAACTCCATATTCTGCTCCGTCAGTTCAGCCGATTGAGACGCCAGTTCTGATTTCTGGGCTTCGAGTTCGCGGTTCTGGAATTCCAGCTTTTCCGAAAACAATCTCATTTTGTGGTAGGCTATTATTCCTTCCACCCGGGCATTGAGGGTTACCAAAATGCTGTCAATCAATTTGATAGACTGTTCGCTGTAAGGATTTACACTCGCCAGCGAAATAATTGCCACCACTTCGTTATTGGTAAGTATGGGTATGGTAATAATTTCGTGCGGGATAAACTTGCCGCTTACCGTGTGAAAAACAAAGCGTGTATCCTGAGATATATTCTTTATGTGCTGTATTTTGGATTGTGAAAGCACCGCGCCGAATTCTCCTTCGAACCTGTCGGCGGCAAACGATTGGCGGGCATTGTCGTCAATCCCGATGGATTCAAAGTGTTCAAATGTTTTTTTATCATCACTCAACAGGTACACTGCCGCCATTTGTGAACCGGTATGAGAGGCAAGGGCATTGATGGTTTCCTGGAAAAATTCTTTCACCTCGTATTTACTCAGCATCAGGCTGGCAAGGCTTACAACTTTATTGTTCAGGCTCATGGTGGCCTGGATACCTTGGGCCAGTGTATTGAAAGAAGCGGATAGCTCACCAACCTCATTTTTTGATTCATACCCACAGCGGGCATCCATATCTCCCCCATGAAAACGCTGGTTAGCTTCAGTAAGTGCCAGAAGTGGGTTTTTGATACTGCGCAACAGCAGGAAATTGATAATAATTGAAAGAAGCAGAAAAACAGCAATAAGCAGTAGTAGCTGGGTATGAAGTGTGTTGTTTAATGTTTTGGAATTTGCATATAATGTATCTCCTTTTATACGGGCAAAATCGTCAATTTTTTGTAGCGAAGCAAGCACCTTGTCGGACTGTTTTCCTCCTATGCCATTATTTTTTGTCCGGCTGGCTGCTTCATCAGTTTTACCGGCACGAAAAAGGCGTACAGTTTCTTCAAGCATTGAATTATAGAGTATAAAGTCTTGCTTTAATGAGTCAACATCCATGCGTGGCCCCAGGTAGGATGCATAAATATGGTCAATCTGATCAAAAATATTCGCCTTCTTTGCTTTGATCTGATCCAGGCTCTGGGCAATTTCCTTCTCATCGGAAGCCAGAAACAGATCTTTCATATTGAGCCGGATGCCTAGCAAATTGGAATGCAACAAACCAATTGCCCGCCGAACCAATAAAGGATGATTGTACAAGGTTTCGGTTTGTTGGTGAATTTTGCCGGATTGCTGGTACGAGATCGCACCCAGAACAACTACAAAAAGCAGCATGGTGGCAAAGCCAAGATTAAGCTGTGTGCCGATAGGGAGATTTTTTAGGTTCATGGATTTTTGTCTTTGGAGGTTTGGACAAGGAAACCGGGAGAAAGACAAGTTGGGGGAGGTATGATTTGGGGATTCTGATAATGTGTTCGCTTGTTGATGGCAGGGATTTAGAATGTTGTTATTAGCAGTTCATGTACTTGGGCAATATGGCCCATTCATTTAAATTTCTTTTCTTAGAAGCGTTGTGGCAAAACTTTCAGCCACAAAGACACGAAAGCACAAAGAATCACTAAGGAAATTAACCGAATAACTCTTTGTGCTACTTAATATATTGCTTCCTTAGTGGCAAAATTTTCAACCACCAAAGAGACAAGATATCATTAAGTTGAACAAAATTTTAAAGAACGATCCTTTTTATTCCATCCTTTATGAGTGGGACATTGAAGTTAATCAGGTATCCAAGTCTTTTTCCTGTAAGTTTTAAGTGGCTAAGGATTTGAGCTTCCCAAACCGGATTAACCGTTTCAAGAGCTTTCAGTTCACAAATAACTAAGTCATTTACCATTACATCCAATCTTAATCCTTCATTAAAAACCAATCCATCGAATACAATTGGTATGTCAATCTGACGTTAACAGAAAATCCATTTCGCGAGAGAACATGGCAGAAGCAAACTTCATAAACCTTCTCTAACAAACCTGGTCCAAGTGCTTTGTGAACAGTATAAGCAGCATTTACGACTGCTTTACCAACCATTTCTTATTCATCGGTAATCGGCAAAAAGCTTTTTTTATAATCCGCCATGACTTATGTCTTTCAGGATTCGTATTTCATATTTCGTAACTAATCAGTCTGATTATAATGTTTTTTTGCCACAGATTGCACGGATTACACAGATTTTAAACTGCTTTTAACAGTTTTTCAATTAATTTCAATTAAAAATGATGAATAATTGTCTGTGAAATCCGTGTTATCTGTGGCATGTATTTGTTTTTCAATACTTTAGGCTAACTGATTAGTTACCATATTTCTTTTGTGAACCTTTGTGGCTTAGTGCCAATGTGGCTAAAAAATCCCCAATCATTTTTTCCTGAATATAGCCGATTGCGGAAATGCTTCTGCGTAATTGTGATCTGTCAGAATCTGCCGTTCAGTTTCACCGCTTACCAGGTAACCGCCGTTTGCCATGCAGTTTCCTGTTTTTTCGAGAATGGCCTGCCTGAATTCGTCTTTATAATAAAACAGAAGGTTAGCGCATACTACGATATCGAAGTCTCCAAAAATACTGGCGGGCGGACAGCTGAATTGCCCGCTGAACAGGTCGAATACGGAGAAATCGATATTGTTTTTCAGTTCCTGCTTAACAGTATATGAATCTCCTCTTTTAGTGAACCACTGGTTTACACGTTTCAAACTCAGGTTATTTAAAGCTTTCTCGGAGTAATTTCCTTTGCGTGCTTCGTTTACCAGCGCTTCGTTCTGATCGGTAGCGAAAATGCGGTAGCTGAACTTTTCAGCGTCCCCGTTTTTAAGTTCCTCCATTACCATCGCCAGGCTGTAGGATTCCTGTCCGACTGAACAGGCTGCCGACCAGATTCGTATCTCTTTCCTTTTTGAGACTTTCTTTTTCTGTATCAGTGAGGGCAGTATAATCTTCTCCAGAACAGCAAAGGTGAGCGAGTTACGAAAGAATTCGCTGTACCCTATCTGAAGTGATTTCAAAAAGAAACTGACTTCCTCTGTATTATGCTTAATCACCTCAAGGTAATCGTCGGTATTGGCGCATTGAATTTCCTGAAATCGTTTTTGTAACGTAGTACGCAGAAACTGCTCATCGTACCTCGAAATATCAGTAGAATTTAATCCAGTGTCCATCAGTAATTTCAATGATGAAATCCGATGGTGTGTAAAGGTCTTGTCAGGATTAATTTTCATGCGTTATTATTTAATTTTTTACGGGTCGCATGGAAGTCGCCATGAAAAATAATCTTCGCTCTGTGAGACAATTTATGGTCATGGCTCTGTGAGACAAATTATTGGCATGGCTCGTTTCATCTGAGATTTTAAATGGATATTATTGATAAATTATCGGGAATCAGACTATTTCTACCAGCCAATCGGTGAAATGTGAACTATTATTTTGTGTTAAAGACTAAAACAACACAAACAGGCATAAAATTACCGGTTTTCACACCGGATTTTTATCATCGACTGCAGTCTTGGTTTTATCGTTGAATCGAACCCCGAGTTTTTGATGTGCATTAAAACTGTAAAGTTTACAATTGGTTTCTGGCTTCTGCTATTATAAAGATACAAAACTTTATATTATTTTGTTTTCAGTCAGGCAAACATTCTAACCCGATTTCAGTGTATTACTACAGGGAGCGAGGCTGCATAAGGTTTACTGGTGCAACTAAGAGTAAAACAGGAATTTAATACCAGTAAAGAAATTTACCGGAAACGGAATTGATGGCAGAACAGCGGACTGTTATGTTACTATTAATAAGTAATCCATATTTTGTTAAACTTTATTTAAAGGATCATAGTAAAGAAGTATCCCCCCGATAGAGAATTAGTATTTAACCTAGATTTTTAATCTGAATACATAATTCCGGAAACAGGCATACTATTAATTAATCCGCCAATCTGTCATATCCATATCATCTTTTTTATTGATATATTTGATATATTCCGGTATGGTATAATTTATGTCATTCCATTGAAAAACATTACTTTTGCACCCCTAAATTAAAACCATATCATGTCATCCTCTGAAATTGAAAAAGTTGAATGCCTTATTATAGGCTCCGGCCCTGCCGGGTATACCGCTGCCATTTATGCCGCCCGTGCCGATCTTAAACCTGTTGTATATACTGGAATGCAGATGGGCGGTCAGCTTACTACTACAACCGAAGTTGATAATTTCCCTGGCTATCCGAAAGGAGTAACCGGTCCGGTTATGATGGAAGATCTGCAGCACCAGGCCGAGCGTTTCGGTACCGATGTCAGGTTTGGTATAATTGAAAAAGTTGATTTTCAGCAATATCCGCTTCAAGCAACCACCGATAGCGGTAAAGTAATTGTAGCTGATACTGTAATTATTTCGACAGGTGCCACTGCCCGCTGGCTGGGACTTGAATCAGAAAAAAAGTATAATGGTCATGGCGTTTCAGCCTGTGCTACCTGCGACGGATTTTTCTTCCGTGGCATGGATGTAGCCGTAGTTGGTGGCGGTGATACTGCCTGTGAGGAAGCAGCTTACCTGGCAAAGCTTTGTAAAAAGGTATACCTTATCGTTCGTCGTGATGAATTGCGTGCATCTAAAGCTATGCAGCACAGGGTGATGAATACACCTAATATCGAAATACTATGGAATTCACTTCCTGAAGAAGTAACAGGTGACAATAAAGTAGTTACCGGCGTCCGCCTGAAAAACGCTAAAACCGGTGATTATAAAGAAATAGAAGTGCAGGGATTTTTCGTAGCCATCGGCCATACTCCTAATACTGACATATTTAAAGGACAAATTGACCTGGATGAACAAGGTTACATTAAAACCGTTCCCGGAAGTACCCGAACCAATGTTGCAGGCGTATTTGCTGCCGGTGATGTTCAGGACCATGTTTTTCGCCAGGCTGTAACTGCTGCCGGTACCGGTTGTATGGCTGCTATTGAGGCTGAACGCTGGCTGGGGGAGAAAAATAGTTGATAGTTAATAGAAAATAGTAAGAAGTAAGAAGTAATGCCATGTTGATTTTGGAGTTGAACTTCTGACTTCAAAAATCGTTAACTAAGCGAAGCGTTCTCATGAGCGAAGCAAATAATCCTTCTTCTTAAATTGTACATTCTATTTAATACTTCATTTATACAAATCCGATAAAATTCTGATCACCAAAAATAAAAAACGCCCCAGCAATGAGGCGTTTTTTTTGTGAGAATATTTATACGGTTTTTCTAAAGTCATTTACTCCATCGCTTCTCGCCCCTTCGCCTTGTCGCTCCTCACCCCTTCGCCTTGTCGCCCCTCGCCCTGTCGCTCCTCGCCCCATCGCTCACTCGCCTTGTCATCTCAACCCACTAAAACCTCTTCTTCTTCCCGGGTTTCCCGGCTTGTTCCTTATACCATGGCTCGCCGCCTGAAGGCCTGCTGCCACCTCTGTCCGAATCTGAACGGGTTGCTGAACGACTGGAATCGCTTCTGCGATCTCCGCCGCCTTTGTAAGCTGGCCTGTCACTTGATCCACCGTAGCTTTTCTTGTAACCGCCGCCGCCTGAGCCGCCACGATCTCCTCCGCTGTAACCACCACGATCACCGCCACTGCTGCGTCCGCCGCCTCTGTAACCTCCACGGTCGCCTCCACGATCTCCGCCTCTTCCTCCTCCGTACGATGAACGACCTGGCCGTTCCGACGAAGTCTGATCTTCGGCAACATCTACTTTAATTGGCCTTTCGTTCATGGTTTGATCTTTAAAAGATGCCATAAACAACGGAAGGTACTTGGTATCTACTTCAATAAAAGTAAAAGTATCGCCCAACTCAATCCTGCCGACTTTTAAATCACGGCTATTGGTAAATTCGTTGACCATACCGAGAAGTTTCGGAACAGTTAATCCGTCTTTACGGCCAATGCTCATGAAAAGCCTGGTGAATGAACCACTTTCAGAACGGTCGCCACGCTCACGCGATTCGTCGACATTCAGATCCTTGGCATCACGGTAATATTCGAGGAAACTGTTGAATTCAATCGAGACAAAGCGTTTGATAATTTCTTCTTTGCTCATCGCGTCCAGTTTCTTGTAAATGACAGGAAGGAAATCGTTGATCTCATCTTCAATTACATTTACATTTTCCATGCGGTCGATCAGGTGATAAAGCTGTTTTTCACAAACCTGGCGTCCTAAAGGTATTTTACCTGCACTGAAAGGCTTTCCAATCTGCCTTTCGAGCATTTTGATACGCCCCTTCTCTTTCAAATTGATGATAGAAATACTTACTCCATCCTTTCCGGCACGGCCTGTACGACCGCTTCGGTGAATGTAGTTGTCGCTATCGTCGGGCAGCTGGTAGTTGATAACGTGGGTAAGGTCACTTACATCAATACCACGTGCAGCTACATCGGTAGCTACAAGCATGTTAAGGTGTTTTTCACGGAATTTCTTCATCACATGATCACGCTGGGATTGTGATAAATCGCCGTGCAATGCATCCGCATCGTAACCGTCGCGGATCAGTGAATCAGCAATTTCCTGTGTTTCCTGGCGTGTGCGGCAAAAAATAATGGCATACATCTCAGGATGAAAATCGGCAACACGCTTCAGAACCGTGTAACGGTCCCTGGCATGAGTAAGGTAATACATGTGCTTCACGTTAGTTGCACCAACGTTGCGCTGACCCATACTTAAGGTTTCAGGGTTTTTCATATACCGCCGGGCAATTTTTTCAACATCCGACGGCATGGTAGCCGAGAAAAGGAATGTGTGGCGGTCTTTGGGAGTACTTTCAATAATTGATTGAACATCTTCCTCAAAACCCATATCCAGCATTTCGTCAGCTTCGTCAAGCACCAGGAACTGTACTTCCGACAGGTCAGCGTATTTACGCATAATCATGTCGAGCATACGGCCCGGGGTGGCGGCGATAATCTGCGTGCCGGCTCTCAGCTGTTTTGCTTGTGCCTCAATACTTGCACCACCGTAAACAGCGGTAACTTTAATATTAGGCATATATTTTGAGTAAGAATTCAGGTCACTTGCTATCTGCATACACAACTCGCGTGTAGGGCTCAGAATGAGTGCCTGTGTTTTTTTGTTGTCAGGATCGATAAGCTGAAGCAGCGGTAATCCAAAAGCTGCGGTTTTTCCTGTTCCTGTTTGTGCCAGGGCAACAATGTCGGTGTTGTTTTCAATTATTCGCGGGATAACGGCCTCCTGCACGGGCATAGGGTTTTCGAACCCCAGTTCTTTGATTGCTTTCAGGATGTTTTCCTGAAGGCCCAATTGGTCAAATGTATTCATTAAAAGATTTAAGATTTAGCCGGCAAAGGTACTCTTAAATAGCGCTCAAATAACATGAAGTAGTTAATAATGTGGAGTTTATTGATTTTTTTGTGTTGAGAATTTCAATAACGGTATCCATTCTGACAGGATAATTGTCTGTATCGCATTTTATAACCCCGCATATATGAGCGTGATTTGTCTGAATAAGGCAGAAATCATAATAAATCTGGAGTGTAATCGGTAAATAGTATGTTAATTAAGGAATATAACCGCAAAATGTTATATATTTGTAAAAATTTATAGCTGATGACAATTCAACGGGATCTCGAAAAAACTATAAATAACAGGCTATTTAAAAAGAAAGTAATTGTTATTGTCGGTCCGAGGCAGGTAGGTAAAACTACTTTACTTCAGCTTATTGCAGATTCGAGTGATAAACGAAAACTTTTCCTGAACTGTGATGAGCCTGATATCAGGCGAAAACTTGATTTGCCAACCTCGACACAGCTTAAAGTATTGGTTGGAGACGCCGAACTGGTTTTTATCGATGAAGCGCAACGAGTAAGAGATATAGGGATCACGCTAAAGCTGTTAATTGATACAATGCCTGAAAAGCAAATAATTGTAACCGGATCTTCTGCCCTGGAATTGTCGAACTCAATTACTGAACCTCTCACCGGCAGAAAATTTGAATACAAATTATTTCCTTTTTCCTTTGCCGAACTATGTAAAGATCAGGGATTTCTCGAAGAGAGCAGATTGTTGGAGCACAGGATGATTTACGGCATGTATCCTGATGTTGTTAATAACCAGGGAAATGAGCGTGAAATACTCACCAATCTGGCATCTAGCTATTTGTATAAAGATATTTTTGAGTTTCAGGACATCCGCAAACCCGAAATAATAGAAAAGCTCTTGCAAGCCCTGGCTTTACAGATAGGAAATGAAATATCATTTAATGAACTGTCTCAACTTCTTGGTGTAGATTCTGCCACAGTACAACGATATATTGATCTGCTCGAAAAATCGTACATAGTTTTTCATTTGCGTTCTTATAGCCGCAACGTCCGGAATGAACTAAAAAAGAGCAGGAAAATATATTTCTATGATAATGGAATCCGTAATGCTTTGATATCCAATTTAAATCCGATAGCAATAAGGAATGATACTGGAGCCTTGTGGGAAAATTTCCTGCTAAGTGAACGGATGAAGTGCAATCAATACTCGCAAAACTATGCCAGTTGCTATTTCTGGCGTACCACCCAACAACAGGAAATTGATTATATCGAAGATAATAATGATTTATTAAGTTGCTTTGAATTCAAATGGAGCCCGACTAAAAAAGCCTACTTTTCCGCCACGTTTTCTTCCAATTATCCCAATTCATCCTTTAAAGTGATAAATCCGGAAAATTTCTTTGAGTTTATCGGAGCCGATCTGTAAAACTGAAGCTAACCTCTACTTTGGAGCGATTTTCCTGGACCATTCTCACCCTTTTCTTAAACCTGCAGATAACTAACCAGCAATTGTCGTAGTGAAGCATACGTGTTTTGCAGTGGAATATTCAAATCGCCGGCGCTAAACCATCTCACCTCTGTAATATCCTCTTCCAGCTGGGGAACGAGCTTTTGATCCACTTTGCACAACATTTCAAACCAATACGTTTCTTTTAAAATCTCCCTGCCTTTTCTATCCGTGTAAATATGGTATGTGGACGGAAGTTGCATTGTAATTTCAAGGTTTGTAAGACCTGTTTCCTCTCTAACTTCGCGTAAAGCTCCATCCTGAACAGGCTCCTTTATATACAATTTTCCTTTTGGCAAATCCCAAACTCCCAACCTTTTAATGAAAAGATATTCAGCTTTCTGATTTCTTACTATTCCGCCTCCCGCTTCAATACGTGTGAACATTTTATTAAATATTTCACATGCTTCGGCGAAATTAGTATCGGTTTTTATTATTAATTTTACACAATCGGTATCCCGGCAGAAGTGCTTGTATGCTTTTACAAGTGAGGATTTCCCGGTATAATCTATTACCATCTCATTTGTCCTGCTTTCAGGAAGGTTGATAGCGGGGCAGATTAAAACTGTTTTTTCATTTAAAAAAACTGTATACCTTTGTACCATGAGAAAAAAGTTTGAAGAAACCGGACTTATCACAGCTGAATCGCTTTTGCAAATTAAAGCAATAAAGCTTGATAATGCTAACCCTTTCACATGGGCGTCCGGTATAAAATCCCCCATTTATTGCGACAACAGGCGTACGTTGTCATACCCGAAAATCCGCACATATATCCGTCAGGAGTTTGTTAAGCTGATAAATGAAGAGTTTGGAACCGTTGACGTGATTGCAGGAGTTGCAACCGGAGCCATTGCTATTGGTGCACTTGTAGCACAGGAAATGGGATTGCCTTTCGTGTATATCCGTTCGGAGAAAAAAGGCCACGGCCTCGAAAACCAGATCGAAGGTGTTGTTGAAAGCGGTCAATCGGTTGTAGTTGTCGAAGATCTGATTTCAACAGGCAAAAGCAGCCTGAATGCAGTACAGGCTTTACGCGATGCAGGATGCAATGTGAAAGGAATGGTTGCCATTTTTACCTATGGCTTAAGCGATGCGAAGGAAAGTTTCAAGGCTGCAAATTGTACCTTGCATACTCTTACTAATTATGACTACCTGATTAAAAAAGCGTTGGAACAAAATCAAATTAAGGATTCAGATATGCAATCACTTATTCAGTGGCGCGAGAATCCAAGAAACTGGGGGCTGGACAAATGAGCAGACGTATAGAAAGTCAGAAGGCGATCATAAATTGCCTGCCGCAGAAAGTATATGATTTCCTGAGCAATTTCGATAATTTTGGACGACTTTTGCCGGAGCAGGTAGTAAACTGGCAATCAACAGGTGATTCCTGCTCCTTCGAAGTTAAAGGTCTCGCAACTCTGGGTTTGCGTATAACCAGCAAAACTCCGTGTACCGAAATAATCATGATTGGCGAAGGTAAACTCCCGTTTGGATTTACGTTAGAAACCTTTATCCGGCAATCTGATACCGAACAATGCCATGTTCAGATGGTGATTGATGCTGATATGAATCCTTTTATTGCCATGATGGCAGAAAAGCCTTTGCAGAATTTTGTGGATATGATTGTTCCTAAGCTGAAAGAGGAAATGGAAAAATAACGAGCACTGCGCGAGTTCAATAACATTATCCCAATTTACTTATTAATTCCAATTGCTCCTTATTTGCTATTTCAATTTCCTTGCAGTTTGCTGTAACAATTCCATCCTTCTCAAATTTTTTGAGGGTGGTAATAAAATTAATTTCCGAGATGCCGGCAAATTCGGACAATTCTCTTCGTGTTAAGGATAAGGTAAACTTTTGGCTTTTATACACCGATTCGGATAAATAAAGCAGAATATCAGCCACCTTGCCGTTCACATGTTTATGTGCTAAATTTATAAAGTTAATAATACTGTCTTTTGACATTTCTGATACTATATCAAAGAGTTTAAGCGCAAGCTGACTATTTTGCATTAACAATTGTTTTAAAATATTTATATCGATCATAAAAGCTTCGCAATTCTCAACGGCTATAACTGAGAAAATATTTTTACCATCATTAAACATATTGGCACCACCTATCAGACTAGGCGCACTGGTAATAGTAAGAATCATATTTTTATAATTTTCCTGCTGGTATGTATGTTTAATAATACCTTTAAAAAGGAAAACCACATGGGTTGATCTAGAACCTTGCTTAATTAAGACTTCCCCTTTATTGAAAATCAGTTTTTGCGAATTCCCCTTTATCAGTTCAATATCTTCGCTTTTTAAATATTGATCACCAAATAATTTAAATATAGCGGATGTGTTATTCAGATTTGCAAATAGGTCATTAATCATGCTGCCTGTTTTTGAAATTTATATTTGGAATATTAATCCTATGCCGTGGTTTAGGTAGTTAAATAACAGTAAATCAGAGGAAGTCTGACGCTTTCATAAAACCAAAGAAGTAAATGATATTTCAATTGCGTTCGAAAATAAAGCTAAACGCTGTTTCAAAGCACAGTTGGAAATTCTGATCAAAAGTATAAAACTGT
>CAIRMR010000081.1 GCA_903879715.1 uncultured Bacteroidales bacterium | reverse complement strand
CCAAGCTTCACAAAGCTCGTTTCCTGACAGTGCGTCGGGCGGTCTTCAACCTGAACGGCAAATTGGGTTGTAAGGTTCTTTCATCCTTATAGGTATTTGTTTTAATAAACGCACGCCTCGTGGCGCACCAGATTGCACAGATTTTCGCAGACTTAGCAATGCTTTAATCAGTTTGCTTCTTGAAAATCTACGAAGCATATCTATTTAATCTGTGAAATCTGCGAAATCTGTGGCAAGTTTTTGGTCTGGAATTATTTTCACCTATTGCATAATAATAAAAAAATAATTTTTAATCATTTTAATCCTTTGAATATGAACACAGAAGATCAAATCCTCGAAACATTAAAGCAAAGTGAAAAACCAATGAATGCCGGGCAACTCGTTGAAAAAACCGGTCTCGACAGGAAAGTGGTTGACAAAGCCATGACGAATCTAAAAAAGGAAGAAAAAATTATTTCACCAATAAGGTGCTTCTGGACGGCTAAATAAATGTCGGATGTGCGATGTCGGATGGCGGAATTTGGGAATGTGGGGATTTGGGAATGAGGGAATGTACAATTTAAAGATCTTGATCCCAGAATTTCGGTCTTGGAATTTGGGTCTTGGAATTTGAGTCTTGGTACTTTATTTGCTTATGACTTTAAACTCCGTTCTCCGGTTATTGGCGCGGCCTTCGGCTGTGTCATTACTTTGGATTGGCATTGTTTCCCCATAGCCTTTGTACGATATTTTATCTGCGCTTATTCCATTGGCAATAAGGTAATCATATACAGCTTTTGCCCTATTCAGCGAAAGAGTCATATTGTGGGTATCACTGCCTTCGTTATCCGTATGTCCGCCTATTTCAATCTTTAAGACTTCATTTTTTTGCAGAAAAGAGATCAGTTTTTCAAGTTCCGCTTTCGAATCGGGGAGCAATTCGAACTTATCAGTATCGAAGAAAATATTATGCAAGACCACCTTCTCTCCTACTGCCACGGGCTGCATAGGAATATCAAGTTTTACAGGATTTACTGAATCATGTTCTTTACTTACGTTAAAATTCATTGAATAGAAAAGATAGCCTTTGCAGGAAACATTCAACGCATAATCCTTATCAATCGGTAAGCTCATTACAAATTTGCCGGTTATTGCATCAGAAGCCGAATTAACAACTACTGTATTGCTTTGCATATCAATAAGTTCTAATGCGCCAAATAGAGGCAGTAATGTATTTTTATCATATACTTTTCCATGAATGTACGAAACGGAAGCCGGCCTGGATTGAACAGGCAGCTCAAAACGGTAAATATCAGTTTTACCAAATCCTTTTTCTCTTTCGGCCGAAATAAAAGCTTCGGTACCTTTGGCGTTAATAATCAGGTTAATCTCATCCATTTTGGTATTTACCGGGTATCCGATATTTTGAGGTTTTAACCAGATACTATTGGTATCCATTCGCGAAACAAATAGATCAGCACCACCCATTCCCCGGTGCCCTAGCGATGAAAAATACAATGTTCGTCCATCAGGATGAATAAAAGGAGCCATCTCATCAGCAGTAGTATTTATTGAATCACCCAGGTTGACAGGTTGTCCCCAATAGCCGTTTTCCTGCAGAGTGCTTTTCCATATATCCGATCCACCATGACCTCCGCGGCGGGTAGAAACAAAAAATAAGGTTCGCCCATCAGCTGCAAGGCAAGGCTGGGACTCCCAGGCTGTAGTGTTTACAAGCTCTCCCAGGTTTTCCGGTTCCGACCAGTTATTTCCAATCTTATGCGACGAATACAGATCACAGGTACCATAAGAATCACGTCGGCTGCAGCATGTTATAATAAGTGTCATGCCATCGGGTGAAACGCAGAGCGCGCCTTCATTTCCAGGCGTATTAATAGGAGCTCCGATCTCAATGGCCGGGCTCCAGTTTAACTGGCCTGTGGATGAGCGTGCCGATACCGAGCGGTAAAAACTTTCGTCGCTTCGCGGATCAGCACCTTTTCGTGTAAAATAAAGCTGACTTTCGTCGAGGCTCAAGGCATTTATATATTCATAACCCGATGAATTAACGTTCGGACCAATATTTACCGGATTATAAGGCACCGGATTTTTCATAATGTCCAATCTAAAATCACACAATACCAGGTTTTCTGCGGTGCGTTTAAGCTCGGCCTGAATTTTTGGTTTGAAAGTAAGGTATCTGAGGTAGTTCGATTTGGCCTCGCTATAATTTTCCAAATCGAAAAGCAGGTTTGCCATAATGTAATAAGCAGGAGGAAAAACTACGGAATCAACTTCCACCGCTTTTTTATAAGAAGCTATTGCTTTAGCATAATCTAGCTGGTCGTAAAAAATATCAGCTTTAAGCAACCAACCTTTGATATAAGAAGGCTCATCAATTGTGAGATTATCAAGCTGCCGAAGTGCACCGGCATAATCACGCCTGTTATACATCTGGGCTGCCTTATCGAATTGTTTGTCGGCATGTGTCTTAACTGGCTGCTGTGCGAATAAAGGGATATTTATTGTTAGAAATATCACTAAAACACTTACAAACCGAATTAATTTCATAAATCTTGTATTGAATTGCTAAAATAAGCAAGGTCTCTTAATTCAGCGAACGGCCCAAAGTTCATGCCACAAACTGAAACAATAAAGTTTTTATTCCAGCTTATTCCTTGCTGAACGATTTTAGAAGAAAAGATACGGAAAAATAACACAAAGAAAAGAACCCAAAGAACAAGGTCGTCATGAGCAGAAAGTCCAATGAATTTTGCACAACATCTGGCACATACTCATCTGAATCTACTATAAACCCAAGTATTGTCAGGCAAACAGAAAAAATCAATATCAGGAGGAAAACTTTTCTGCGTTTCATATACATTTTATCTTAAGTCAACATCAATAAATTAACGCTCAAACGTTCTTTGTTATTGCGTTTGCTTATAATTATGGCTTGATACTACAGGTCTCTAAATCTGAAATCGAATAAAATTTATCAATAAAATGGACTAAGGAATGTGCATAAACTTATGCGCCTGCAGGGAAATATGCCAGCGGGGATTTTTCATTACATAGTCAATAATATCGGGCAATACAACCTGCATCCGGCTCCATTCAGGTTGGAGGCAGAGGTAACAATCAGGGCCAACCAATTTTGCATTTTCTTCGGCCCATTCAAAATCGGTATCATCGAAAATGATGACTTTCAGTTCGCTTGCTTTACTGAAAATTTCTGGCTTCGGAGGGCTTTTGCGTTTTGGCGAAAGGCATATCCAATCGAATGAGCCACTGAAAGGATGAGATCCCGAAGTTTCGAGATGAACCTGAAGACCTTGTTTTTTGAGTTTATCACATAAATAATCAAGCTTATACATCAAAGGCTCGCCACCCGTAACAACCACCGTTGCTGCAGGATTACCGATTACACGGTTAACAATTTCATCGGTCGGTGTGAGCGGATGGAGTTTCGGATTCCACGATTCCTTTACATCGCACCAGTAACAACCCACATCACATCCACCTACACGTAAAAAATACGCAGCCTTCCCGGTGTGAAAACCTTCGCCCTGAATGGTGTAGAAATCCTCCATTAGCGGAAGTAATTTACCTTGTTGTGTCGGATCTGTCTTCACGGAGTTTAGTTAATAGAAAATAGTTAATAGAAAATGGTGGATGACTATTGGTAAATGGTTTTTGGTAACTGAAAAGAGGATGAACTATTTTCCATTTTCTATTTTTCCATTTTCCATTTTCCAGCATCAAATCACTAAACTTCCTTATTGTAAGCCTTAAAAGTATTCATCAGCAACGAAACAATCGTCATTGGCCCAACACCTCCAGGAGCAGGTGTTATGAAGGAACATTTCGGAGCGACTTCGTCAAATTTCACATCACCAATAATATGATATCCTTTTTCGCTGCTATCCGGCTTGCGGTGAATTCCAACGTCAATAACTACAGCGCCTTCTTTTACCATATCGGCTGTCACAAAATGAGGCTGCCCCATTGCAGCTATAAGTATATCCGCAGTTTTGGCGATTTCTTTAAGATTTTTTGTACCTGTATGGCAAACAGTTACCGTGCAATTGCCCGGATTTGCTTTTCGCGAAAGCATTACGCTGATTGGTGTTCCGACTATATTGCTCCGGCCAAGGACCACGCAGTGTTTTCCACTGGTTTCTATTTTGCTGCGTTCGAGCAACTGAATGATACCATATGGAGTAGCAGGCAGATAGGTAGGCTCACCAAGCATCATACGCCCCAGGCTTACCGGGTGAAAACCATCCACATCTTTCTGTGGATTTATGCTGCCGATTATTTTCTGAACATTTATATGAGCCGGTAAAGGCAGTTGAACGATATAACCGTCAACTTCTTCATCCTTATTCAGGAAATCAACAATTTGAAGAAGTTTTTTTTCTGTAGTGTCGGGTTCGAGCCGGTAAATTGTTGAAGTAAAACCTACTTCCTTACAGGCACGTTCCTTGCTGTTTACATAAGTCTGGCTGGCAGCATCTTCACCCACCAAAACCGCTACCAGGTGAGGAGGACGATCGCCTTTATCAATGATTGCAGCACTTTTAACTGCAAGCTCCTTTTTAATTTCGGAAGCAATCTGTTTGCCGTCGATGATTTGCATTTTTGGAAAAATGGTTAATGGTTAATAGAAAATAGTTAATCGCGTTCAAGGTTCAAATGCTTCGACTCCGCTCAGTATAACAAGTTAAAAGGTTCCAGATTCCGAAATCACAAATAAAAAATCGCAAATCCTAGATCTCTCCATCTCTCCATCTACACGTCTCCTCGTCTGCATATCTCTCAGTCCCTCAGTCCCTCAGTCCCTCAGTTCCTCAGTTCCTCAGTTCCTCAGTTCCTCAGTTCCTCAATCTCCCCTTCGCCCCATCGTCTTGTCACTCAATCATCCTCAATCACTAAGAAACTCTATCTTCTCTTCGCGTTCTTCATCTGCTGTGCCATCTTCTGAGCGCCCCCGGTAGTAAGCATTTTCATCATTTTCCGTGTATCGTCAAATTGCTTGATCAAACGGTTCACTTCCTGTATATCATTCCCGCTACCCTGGGCTATCCGCTTACGACGACTGCCATTTAAAACAGAAGGATTTTCTCTTTCAAGCGGCGTCATGGATTGGATGATAGCTTCGATACCTTTAAAAGCATTTTCATCAATATCAATATCCTTGATGGCTTTGCCCATACCAGGAATCATGCTCATCAAATCCTTAACATTCCCCATTTTCTTGATCTGCCTGATCTGGTCGATGAAATCGTTAAAGTTAAACTGATCCTTGGCAAGTTTCTTCTGAAGTTTGCGGGCTGCTTCTTCGTCGTATTGTTCCTGTGCACGTTCAACCAGCGAAACAATATCACCCATTCCGAGGATACGGTCGGCCATACGTTCTGGGTAGAACATATCAATAGCATCCATTTTTTCGCCAATACCAACAAACTTGATAGGTTTGTTTACTACTGAGCGAATGGTAAGAGCTGCTCCACCACGTGTATCGCCATCTAATTTGGTAAGAATAACACCATCAAAATCAAGCTTGTCGTTAAACGTTTTAGCCGTATTAACAGCATCCTGTCCGGTCATGGAATCCACAACGAAAAGTGTTTCGTGTGGATTTAAGGCCGATTTGAGCGCCGAAATCTCGTTCATCATCACTTCGTCAATCGCAAGGCGGCCGGCAGTATCGATGATCATAACGTTGAATCCGCGATCTTTAGCATGAGCGAGCGCGTTACGGGCAATTTTTACGGCATCCTTAGTTTCAGGCTCGGCATAAACCTCAATCCCGATCTGTTCGCCCAATACTTTTAACTGGTCGATGGCTGCAGGACGGTAAATATCGCAGGCAACCAACAATGGATTTTTACCTTTTTTTGTATGCAGATAATTAGCCAGTTTAGCCGAGAACGTAGTTTTACCACTTCCCTGTAAACCCGACATTAAAATTATAGCAGGGCTGCCTTTGAGGTTAATTTCAACCTTCTCACCACCCATAAGTTCGGCAAGCTCGTCGTGTACAATTTTGACCATCAACTGACCCGGAGAGACCGAAGTCAATACATTCTGGCCCAAAGCCTTCACTTTTACTGTATCCGTAAATTCTTTGGCCACCTTATAGCTAACGTCGGCATCAAGCAATGCCTTACGAACATCTTTAAGTGTTTCGGCCACATTGATTTCGGTAATATAACCATGGCCTTTTAATAGTTTAAACGCTCTGTCGAGCCTGTCGCTTAGACTTTCAAACATTGTATTCCGGTATTTTTGGAGATTGATAAAAACTGCTCTAAAGCAGGGGCGCAAAGGTAGTAATTTTTAAGCAATCAGAATGCACTCGAATATCAGAGCTTAAGACGCGTAATTAGTTTTTGCAGACTTCGATTCATAAACTTATAAATACTATATTTGCCGCATAAAATCCCATTTTGCTTCTGTTACCAATTTCCTGTTGTTTACTTTAAACAGCTGAAAGGCCTTAACAGCAAGCAATTTATCTTTTAAAAATACTAATAGTTCAACAAAAGTTACCTTAAACATTCTATTTTTACTATTCAGGTAAAAAAAACAAACATCTAATAATTAACAACAATACATACACTATGAGAAAAATTACTACTCTTTTACTCCTTCTGATGATTGCAACATTTGCATTTGGCAAATCTGTTACTATGGAGCAGGCCAATCTGGTGGCAAACAAATATCTCTCAGCTACCTCGCTAAAAGGAACCCGCAGTGTCGCAAATAGTTTCAGCAAATCATACAACGGTATCACTACCTATTATGTATTTAACTTCACAGGTGGTGGATTTGTTGTTGTTTCGGCCGATGATGCAGCAAGGCCAATCCTGGCCCAATCGGACGAAGGCTTTATTGAGGCTGAAATCACCAACCCTGAAACACGTTACTGGTTCGAAAACTATAGTAAGGAAATTGCTCACATTGCAGCTGCTAAAGTGGTTAACAACGAATCACTAGATGAATGGAATAAAATCCTCTACGATGAAATTAAGGCTCCTTCAACTGATGTAGCACCTTTACTGGCTCTAATAACCTGGGATCAGACAGCTTATTACAATTATTATTGTCCTGCTGATGCTACTGCCCCTTCTGGCTTTGGAGGTAAAGTCCCGGTTGGCTGTGTGGCAACCACTATGGGTCAGATTATGAAATATTATAACTTCCCGGAAACCGGCATTGGCTCTTATACATATACTAGTGCCTACAGGCAAGAAACAGCCAATTTCGGAGCAACTACTTATAACTTTGCAAAAATGAGTAATACAGCTACTTTTAGAGTATATACGGATATTGCTACTTTATTATATCATGCAGGTGTTGCCGTAAATATGAACTATGCCGTAGATGGCTCCGGGGCTCATTCGGAAAGTGTCCCTTCTGCTCTGAGCAAATATTTTAATTATGATAATTCAACCATAGGTTTGGCCTATATGTCAAATTATTCTCTTACAGAATGGGAAGCGTTACTTAAATCAGAACTGACTGCAAGACGTCCCTTATATTATTCAGGAAGCGATCTTACAAGTGGACATGCCTGGGTATGTGATGGATATTCAACTAGTGGGGTGACCACAATGTTTCATATGAACTGGGGATGGTCCGGAGCTAATAACGGGTATTTTGCTATAGGTGCACTTAATAGTGGGAACGGCGATTTCAATTATGGCAATGCAATTGTTTACGGCATTAAACCTGGCAATCCTAATTTAATAGTTCGTTTTACTGACCTGGAACAAAATAATATGGCTCAATTAGGACCCGCTTTTGATATAAATTGTTCAGTGATTAAAGGTACTCCTACCGCTGTAAATCTTTATATTGATAACCAGATTGTTTATAATACAACGGCAACTACCTTTTCATTTCCCTGGAATACTTCTGCCGCAGGTATAGGAACACACAATGTTCGGCTTGAAGCTATTGATGCCACTGATACAGTTTACTGGGACATCAAAATCGGGTTAAGCGAATGGGACCTAAAGGCCAGTGGATTCATTGCGGCTTCAAGAGGAATAAAGTATATGCAAGCTGTTAATTCTGATGTAGTATGGGCAACAGCCTATGATGGAAAAAATTCATCCAACTACATACAGGAATTCACCAAAACGATAGATGGTGGTAACACATGGACACCAGGTATCATCAATAATTGTACAGGTCTCGAACCTGCCATGGTATTTGCGTTTAGTAAAGATACTGCTTATGTGCCGATGTACGTTCAAACCGGCATCAATCAAGGGATCTATGTCACCAGGGATGGTGGTACAACCTGGAGCCGCCAATCCACTGCAAGTTTCAGTAATGCGTCATCATTCCCGAATGCAATTCATTTTTTTAATAAAAATGATGGCTTTTGTATGGGTGACCCAATTAACGGAGATTTCGAAATTTATACTACATCAAATGGAGGCACTAACTGGACGCTTGTTCCTGGTGCCAATATTGCGGACCCGGCTAGCGGGGAATTTGGCATTGTAGGTTATTATTCTGCTGTAGGTGATAAAGCATGGTTCGGAACGAATGAAGGCCGTGTGTATCGTACCAGTGATAAAGGATTGCACTGGGATGTAAGCGCAACCACATTTACCAATACCGATTATACTGACGTAGAATTCAGGGATGCTTTGCATGGACTTGCACAAGATAAAAGCACTACAGGTACATTCGCGGAAACGTCAGATGGTGGTGTTACATGGACTGCTGTTACATCAACCGGAGTTTATGGTACTAATGATTTTTGCTATGTTCCTGGCACAGAAAACACCTGGGTGAGTGCTGATTATGGCGCATATTACAGTTTTGATGGTGGGCATTCATGGGCTACATTCCCGGGAACACAAGCAGGACAGTTCCTCACGGTTGATTTTGCAAACAGCCAAAGTGGATATGCCGGAACCTTTAGTGCCAGTGCGACTGCTAAGGGAATTTTTAAATATTCCGGAATTCTGGAAGTACTTAGTCCTATTACCAACTTCACTGCCCAACCCGGTGTTAACAATGTTCAACTTTCCTGGACACAGCCGGTTACTGTACCTTTAAATTATAATATCTATTGTAATGATGTTTTGCTTACCAATACTACTTCGCTGGAATATCTTGATGCTCCGCTGGTAGGCGGCTCACTGAATTATTGTGTGACGGCAGTTTATGCTCTTGGCGAATCACCAAAAACCTGTGCTACGGCTGAAATAATACTGGGACTTACAAATACCGACCAGGCTGCTTACAGGATCTATCCTAATCCATCCAGCGATATCATTAATGTTGTAGCTCCTGCCAAATTCAATGAGGTAAGGATGATCAACAGTCTTGGTAAAGTTGTTTACAAAAACAACACTAAAGGAACTAATCTTCGTATACTTACAAACGGATTTGAACCAGGAATATATATTCTCCAGATTTATACCGGAACACAAATCATTTCGAAGAAAGTCTCTGTCATCCGATAGTAAAATATAGTTGATAGTTTTAATACAAAAAGAGCCGGAGTTTATCCGGCTCTTTTTTTCTGTCAAAGCTCAACCAGAAGGATGCAAGAATACTGGAAAATTTGTGCTTAAGTCAAATTTACTTACCCACACAATCCATCCTTTTCACTTTACAGATAAGATATACTGCTGCAAGGTGCATACAAACTCCTGTACAAAACAGCAACCAATCGAAGTACTGTGGAACAAACCTGGTTGAAAGATTCAGTAAATCCTGACCATTTATACTTTCTGAAGGATGCGAATTTCTGTAATCAATTGTGTAAACAACAAAATCTTTCATATAAGCAATCAAAACGATCAACGATCCAATTATTAGTAACGACCAGATAACACCCGAAAGCCGTATAAGAGGCAATGATCCTTTTCTACTTTTCAGGATCACAACAGCAACCAGGATCATAGTGTGTGAATTAATAAGCGGTGCAATCACAGGTCCGGTCCAGATGCTTGGCAAAAGAAACAAAATATCTGTGGTGAAAATCGATTCCGGCCAGCCTAATAAAACTTTGAGAAATACATAGTAAGTTATATCCCAGACTGAAAAAACAACCAGGAACCAGGCAAATCGATGAAGCCACCGTTCTGCAGCCAAAATGCTAACGGCTAGTATCATGATAAGGGTAGCTGCTTCCCGAAACAGCTCGGTCATGGCAATAATTTGCGTCATCGCTTTCAACGGGAAATTAAAGCCTTCAGGATAATATATTTCCCTCAGGTATACCACTACCGCAGATTCTAGATAGCCCATAGCAATAGCGAACATCAATATACACAAAGTTTTTGACAAAGGCTTCATAACCTCGAATTTTATTATTAATACAATTATAATCAAGCTATTAGAAAATCACACAAATAAAAAACCAGAAGAGTTGGATTGTGTTTTGTAATTTTAACACAATATTACAAAACAAGACCATTAAAACTGAATCTTTACAAAAAGTGTCTGAACATGAACAAACTATTCGCATTAATATGGTTATTATTCATTAATATCTGTGCAATAGCACAAACGAAGGAAGATATTATTTCGGCCCCTGCCGGTAACAAGTTTACGCATATTGATAAAAACGGGGAAACCGTTATCCCCAATGGCCGGATTATTACACCCGTTGGTAAAAGTTATGTCGTAGCTCCTCATCCTTACGGGCTGGCAATCAGTAATAACGGCGATATAGCTGTAACCGCCAATTCAGGGACTTCACCACTGGCCATTACCATTTTACGAAATCTGAATTCAGGAAATCCTGAAATTCAACAGGTACCGCCAGGATCGGATACAGATAAAGGTGTACTGGCATCCGTATTTATGGGTCTGGCCATTTCGCCTGATAATAAAACGGTATACGTTGCAGGCGGACAGGAGAACAAAATTTTTATTTTTGATATAGCATCTGGTGCCAGAATGGGTGAAATTGAATGCCGTGCAAACGATGGAGACAATGACTTTACACACGGATACATTGGCGATATGGTTCTGAATCGTGATGGCAGCAGGTTGTATGCTGTTGACCAGGTAGGATTCCGGATGCTTGTAATTGATCCGGTTAATAAGAAAGTTTTATACAATGTTCCCGTAGGCCGTTATCCGTTTGGAATAGCACTTTCACCGGACCAGAAAACAGTTTATGTTGCCAATGTTGGTATGTACCAATACAGCCTGATCAAACGTAAAAATAAAGGAGAGTGGAAAAACGGCACAATTGATTTCCCGGCTTTTTCGTACGGATCAAAAGAAGCTGAAGAGGGAATTTTTTCCGATACGTTACAAATACCAGGCCTTGGTCCTGTCAACGCGGATGAATCTTTCTCTGTTTGGGCCGTTAGCCTGAAAAAAAATGCAAAGCCTAAAGTAACAGCAAAAATAAAAACGGGTACGCTTGTCGGGCAAATGGTTGAAGATTTCCCTGCCGTTGGCGGTTCAAGTCCGAATTCGATAGTCGCTTCAAACCGCTACGTTTTTATCAGCAATGGTTCTAATGATAATGTAACTGTACTCGATGCCCGGAAAAATACGGTTATAAAGCATATCAAACTTTGCCCTGACGACAGGCTTTCAAAACTCAGGGGCATAATTCCTTTTGGCCTTGATATTTCGCCCGATGGCAAAAAAGTATATGTAGCCGAATCGGGACTGAATGCTATTGCAGTAATCGATCTAAAAACGCTGGCTGTTACCGGTCATATTCCTGCAGGTTGGTTTCCTGCAAAAATTAAAGTTTCGCCCGATGGCAGGAAACTGGTGGTTGCAAATGCCAAAGGGTATGGAAGTGGCCCGAATGGCGGAAGCAATTTTAATATAGGTCCTGAAGGTAGCTATATCGGAAGCCTGATGAAAGGAACCGTTGAAATACTTGATATCCCTAATGATATCGAACTTAAAAAGCTTACGCAAAAAATAATTGAGAATAATTTTACTTTCGATAACATTACCTCCGCTAAATTCAACTGGAGAAAAAACAATCCCATTCCACTCTTCCCAATAAAAAATGGATCTCCTATTAAACATATTGTTTTTATCTCGAAGGAAAACAGAACCTATGATGAAATTCTGGGACAGGTTGAAGGAGCAGATGGCGATTCAACCCTTGCGCGGTATGGTCGTAATGTTACTTTTACAAACCGCGATAAAAGCGGGAAAGTAGAAGACGCTACTGTGGCACCCAATCATCTGAGTCTTGTGAAAGAATTCAGCATTAGTGATAATTTCTATGTTGATTCAGATGTTTCGGCCGACGGACATCGCTGGCTGGTAAACACATATCCCAACGAGTGGGTCGAAGCAACGACACCGGCAAGTTATGGCGGTAACCGTGATTATAAGGAAGATTCGAAAGCGCCGGGTAACCTTGGCTTAAATGGTTCCGCAGGAGCCATCTATCCCGAAGATTATAACGAAGCCGGTTCCATGTGGGACCATCTCGCCAGGAACAAAGTCGATTATTACAATTTTGGCTTCAGCGTTATGTTCGAACCGGCCGACTACCAAAATACTTACAAATATGGCGGGATAAAACAGGTTGCGAACTTCCCTTTGCCGGCTTCGTTGCACGATCATACTTCAAGAATTTATCCTACCTATAATATGGCTATACCCGATCAGTTCAGGGTTGATATATTTAAAAAAGAGTTTGAAGAAAAGTGGGGACCGGGAAAAGATACATTGCCACAGTTGATAACTGTTATACTGCCAAACGATCATGGAGCGGGCGAAAGACCTGATGCCGGTTATCCGTTCCGCGAAAGTTACATGGCCGACAACGATCTGGCCGTTGGACGTATTATCGAATATTTATCGCATACTCCTTACTGGACCAGCATGGCTATAGTGATTACTGAAGATGATGCGCAAAACGGAGTTGATCATGTTGACGCGCACCGCAGTTTGCTGATGGTAATTTCGCCTTATGCTAAAAAAAATTATGTAAGCCATACTCACTATAGTTTTGGCAGTATTTTCAAAACCTTCTGGAATGTGCTGGGGCTTCCTTACCTGAACCAGTATGATGCAGGGGCAAATGATTTGGCCGATATGTTTACCGATAAACCTGACTTCACGCCTTATGTCGCCTTACCTGTTGATATCCGGATCTTTGACCCACAAAAAGCATTGGACCCTTTCGACGAGAAGTTCGACTGGAAACAACTTATGCAAGGGCCGAACATTGATGATCCAAAAGATATGATACGCGAAAGTAAGGAGAAAGATGAATGGAGGAACGAAGGACAGAAGAAGTGAGCGAGCGGTTAATCTGAGCTGAGAGATGACACTTCGGCTCTTGTGTGCATGCCTTTTCTGATTTCTTCAATCAAGGAAAAACCTGCAGCAAACTAATACACCAATCAAGAACATTATTGCATTACAAAAAATTTAATAATACTTTCCATTTTTCCCATTTTTATCCTGCAAAAATACATCCCTGCATTAAGTTTGGATGAATCAATACTTAACTGATGGAATCCGGCATTGAGTTCTTCATCAGCAAGAATTATTTCAGCCTGACCATATTGATTTACTATATCCAGTTTAACGTCCGATCTCTTATCCAAAGTAAAACTGAGGGTTGCCAGGACTTTAAACGGATTAGGGTAAATGGTAAAGCCTTTTCCGGGAATTTCATCTTTTACGCCTTTAGTACGACAAGCTTCCTCCACAATAGCCTGCGTTAAGCATCCATTCCCATTTTCATTTATTAAAACCTTGGCATCTATGCTGGCGAGGTAATTACACACACTCGTAACTTCACAGGTTTGCAATTTTTTATTATTAGTGATATGCAATGTATTAATTGAACCGGAAGCAATATTATCAAGCCCTGTTAAACTTTTCAGGTTGGCACAACTATATATATATAGTCCGCCATCAATGGATGTTACTTTTTCAAGTCCAGTCAAACTGGTAATCAATGGATTGCTATCAATAACAATATATATAGCTGATTCCAGATTATTTAGTCCGATTATTCCATTCAGAACATTCTGGTTGCTGATTATTAATTCTCCTTTGATTGTTTTCAATTTTTCCAGGCCTGTCAGACTTGTCATTTGAGGATTATGATCTATCCATACACCCCCTGCGGAGGCTAAGTTATTAAACCCCTTCAGGTTAACCAGATCGGTTTTAATGACTTGCAGTTCGCCTCCAATGGAGCTTAGATTATCAAGACCGCTTAAGCTAGTCAGAGTATTGTTTGTAGATATTATTGCATTTCTTGGAATGATGGATACTTTTTCAAGCCCTTCCAAGTTGCTCATATGATTCCCTTCAATAAATAAACCACCCCCAATTTTGGACAAATTCTGCAGCGCGCCTATACTGTTAAGCGAACTATTTTGTACTAAACTTAGGTCACCTCCAATGTCGGTAATTCTATCCAGTCCTGCTAGAGTACTTAATGAATTATTTTTGTTTATTACCAGATCTCCAGATATGGAAGATATACTATCTAATCCTGCAAGACTGATAAGGGAATTATTATCTGAAACTGTTATTCCACCTCCAACAGAGTCAAGATTCTTCAAGCCCGATAAGTCATCTAATGCCGTCATGCCAATTATGTTAAGACTTCCCTTTACACTTCTTAGTTGCTCAAGAGAATTCAAATTGCGCAATACACTGTTATAACCTACAAAAAGCTTTCCCCCGACGGAAGTTACATTTTCCAATCCTTCCAGACTAGAGACATTGTTCATCGAAAAAGCCAGATCGCCTCCGACAGATATGACGTTATTAAGCCCTTTTAAGCTGGTCATTGTCTCATTAAAATTTATCAGAAGTCCACCTTTCAAAGAGGACAGGTTTTCAAGGCCAGCTAGGTTTTTTAAAGTTGGATTAGTTAAAACAGAAATATCACCTTTTATAGAACTTAAGTGTTCCAACCCGGTCAGATCAGCAATTATTTTATTTCCAGAGATCAGCAGATTTCCACCGATGGAATTCATGTTTTCAAGACCCGTAAGATTTGTTAAATCCGGATTAGCCATAATTTCAAAGTTTCCGCCTACGCTGGTAAGGTGCTCAAGCCCAATTAAACTGGCCAGATATGGATTATAACTGATTTCCAGATTTCCAGCAATCGTTTTTAGATTGTTTAATCCAGATAAATTAACAAAATTGCTGTAAGCGATGATGGCATTCCGGCCTATCGAAATTAAACTGCCTAATCCGCTTAGGCTAAATGGAGCAGATTTATTTGAATTAATAAAAAAAGAGCCGCCGACGGCAGTTAAATTATCCAATCCCGCCATACTGACTAAAGAATCATTATTATAAATCTGTAATGTACCTTCTATGAGATTCAGTTTTTCAAGTCCAGTAAAATCAACAAGGTGATCAATACCTGTGACAATGAAATCACCTCCGATTGAAACAATATTATTCAGACCGGTCAAACTATTCAAGGACATGGTTGGGGTAGATGAATTGCCAATCCGGAAGTTACCTCCAACAGCCGTAAGAGCACTTAAACCATTGAGATTCGTAATACCGCTACCTTCAATTACAAGATCTCCGACTATTTTAGTGCATCCTGGATTTGCAGTTTGAAAATTATCAATTTCGGCCTGTGTAGTAAATGTAATCCCAATTGGGAAACAGCCTTGTGCCATCAAAAAACGAAATGATAAAAGTAAGATTAACAGGATGTAAAACCTTTTCATGAAAATTATTTTAAATAAATACCATGTTTTATTATAACTAATTAATGATGTAAAATTAAAAAAAAATACAATCAAAATCTGAGTCGAAAATTGCCTAATGTGAAAGCATAAGTAATTGAAATAAATTTAATCTTTATCACAACTATCCGAAAGTTTGAAATAAAAAGGTGCTTGAGAATCGCATAAATTAGTAGTCGCAAAACAAAACAAAAAATATGCGACTCTACAAGCGATCCAAAAATACAGATAAACCTGTACTCAAGCAAATTATTGAT
>CAIRMR010000080.1 GCA_903879715.1 uncultured Bacteroidales bacterium | reverse complement strand
TGCCTGCCAGTCGAGTGTAACACCTGTCCAATTATTGGAACCAGTAACCGGGCTACTAAGCGTTACATAATCCACGGTTTTAAAAGTTCCTGTCGTCCATGCTGAAGTATCTACGGTATTTCTGGCCCTGACTCGCCAGTAATAAGTCTTTCCGAAAAACAAATTTCCGAAAGTATGATCTGTATCCGTATTGCTGCTGTTGCTGTTGATGTATGTTTTTGACGCGGAAACAAGAATCGGGGAGTTAAATGTGTTGGTGGTATCAGCCTGCACATCGTAAAACGTAACACCGGCATGTGCCTGCCAGTCGAGTGTTACGCCGATAAAATTATTGGAACCGGTAAGCGGACTGCTAAGTGAAACATAATCCACAGTTTTAAAAACTCCATTCGACCATGTTGAAGTGTCACCTGATATATACGCCCTGACACGCCAGTAGTAGGTTTTTCCAAAAAACAGGTTTCCGAAGGTATGTTCTGTGTCAGTATTGCTGCTACTGCTGTTAATGTAAGTTTTAGAGGCAGTGACAAGAATCGCGGAATTAAAGGTGTTGACTGTATCAGCTTGTACCTGATAAAATTGTGAACCTGCAACTGCATTCCAATCCAAAGTTACTCCGGTAAATACGTTTGAACCATTAGCCGGAGATAAAAGTGTAGGGTTGTTCCATCCATATGATTTTGCATTAAACAGAATAAGCACAATGGTAAGAACGAGGAAGGTTTTACTGATTGCTTTCATTTTTTATGTTTTAGTTTTACTTTTCAAACGGCTTTTCGTGATTTAGCCCGCTTTATAAAAAGTGGTCTTTATGTATTTTTATTTGTAAGCCGGTATTTCCAGGGTACTTCTATCCTAACGAATGAAACACTTGTCTGATAATGCCTTCAATGTGGTTGCCGGCAACTTAACTAAAACTCCTTTATCGGGAAATACATCCCGACTTCGTCGGGAAAAATAGTGAGGGCAAAAGAGTTTTAAATATACTCCAAACACTCATTTTGTAATACTTATAATTGGCAGCAACTTAATTTACATCGTAAATGTATAACTTTTTTGAATACACATTTTTTCAATAATAGCAATCAATTCAAAAAAAAAAGCCACCTTACGGTAGCTCTTTAATGTTGTATTGCGAATTGGACTACTTTACCAAATCAACTATCGCTTTGAAAGCTGATGGGTTGTTCATAGCCAGGTCGGCAAGTACTTTGCGGTCGAGTTCGATACTTTTGGCGTGAAGTTTGCCCATAAATACTGAATACGACATTCCATACTCACGGGTACCTGCGTTGATACGGGTAATCCATAGCGCGCGGAAAGTGCGTTTTTTGGTTTTTCTGTCGCGGTATGCATACACGCCACCTTTTTCGTATGCATTTTTGGCAACCGTCCAGACATTTTTGCGCCTACCGAATTGGCCTTTAACCGCTTTTAGGATTTTTTTCCTGCGGGCCCTGGAGGCGACTGCATTGACTGATCTTGGCATTTTACTTGATTTTTTTACTTCAGCGACCTACTGTTTAGCAGATTCTTATGGGGCTGAAAGTAAGGTTAAACATTAATAGATTAGCATTGTAGCATATCACGTACCGCTTTCACGTCTGCCTTGTCGACAATTGTAGTGTAACCGAGGTTACGTTTACGTTTGGTCGATTTTTTTGTCAGAATGTGACTGTGGTATGCATGCTTCCTTTTCAGCTTGCCGGTGCCTGTGAGGGTGAACCTCTTTTTAGCAGCGGATTTACTCTTCATTTTAGGCATGATACTTGATTTATTTATGGTGATTATTAGGTAATTCTAGGTTTTGGCTGTTAAACTGTCAGGTTTAAACAGCTGCTTTTTTGGGAGCTATGATCATGATCATTCGTTTTCCTTCGAGTAACGGGAGTTTTTCAACTTTTCCGAATTCCATCAGTTCTTGTGCAAATTTCAGCAGGATGATTTCACCCTGATCCTTATATACTATTGAACGTCCGCGAAAAAAAACTTCTACTTTTACCTTAGCGCCTTCCTGGAGGAAACTACGGGCATGTTTTAGTTTGAAATTAAAATCATGCTCATCCGTCTGGGGACCCATGCGGATTTCCTTCACTACAACTTTAGCCGTTTTGGCCTTAATTTCCTTCTGCTTTTTCTTCAGTTCATAAAGGAACTTCTTGTAATCCACTATCCGGCAAACGGGTGGATTGGCAGTAGGAGAAATTTCAACAAGGTCAAGTTCAAGATTTTCGGCCATTGTAAGGGCTTCTTTGAAATTATAGATGCCCGGTTCAATGTTTTCACCCACCACCCGAACTACGGGTGATTTAATCTTTTCATTAATCTTGTGCAGCTCTTCTTTATCGCGACGTGGAAATCTGCGGTCCTGATGAGGTCCGCTGCTGCTGCTGTAGTTAGTTGTTGCTATGGTTATAACTCCTTCCTGTTGGTGAATAAATATGATGTACTTTTAAAAAATACAGATTTTCAATGCGTTACTCCAGTTGTTTCTTTGTTTCTTCAATGATAAGTGAAACAAAATCACTTAAACTGAAAGTTCCAAGATCACCCTGGCTGTGTTTGCGTACTGATACTGTTCCGTCAGCTTCTTCCTTCTCTCCTACTATAAGCATATACGGGACTTTCATAAGTTCCGCATCACGTATTTTCTTGCCTGTTTTCTCATTGCGTTCGTCAACGAGGGCGCGAATTTCGGAATTATCAAGCACTTGTGCAACTTTTTTTGCATAATCAACGTATTTCTCGCTGATAGGCAGAACAATAACCTGGTCGGGTGTGAGCCAGAGCGGGAAATTACCGGCAGTATGCTCCAGAAGAACAGCTACAAAACGCTCCATCGAACCAAATGGCGCGCGGTGTATCATTACGGGGCGGTATTTCTGATTATCGCTTCCTGTATATTCAAGTTCGAAACGCTCAGGCAAATTATAATCCACCTGGATAGTTCCAAGCTGCCATTTACGGCCAAGGGCGTCCTTCACCATAAAGTCGAGTTTTGGGCCGTAGAAAGCGGCTTCACCAAGTTCAACAGTTGTTTTTAATCCCTTTTCAGCCGATGCTTCAATAATAGCACTTTCTGCTTTTTCCCAGTTTTCGTCGCTGCCGATATATTTTTCTTTATTATCAGGATCACGCAATGAAATCTGTGCTGTAAAATCAGCAAATTCAAGTATCCTGAAGATATGAAGAACTATATCTATTACAGCCATAAATTCTTCCTTCAACTGATCGGGCCGACAGAATATATGTGCGTCGTCCTGCGTAAATCCACGAACTCTGGTTAGACCATGAAGTTCCCCACTTTGCTCATAACGGTATACTGTACCAAATTCAGCAAAACGGATTGGAAGGTCCTTGTACGAACGTGGTTTAGCATTGTAAATTTCGCAGTGGTGCGGGCAGTTCATCGGTTTAAGCATGAACTGTTCCCCTTCGATAGGAGTATTGATCGGTTGGAATGAATCTTTTCCGTATTTCTGGAAGTGTCCGCTGGTTTTATACAACTCAACATTACCGATATGCGGCGTAATTACCGGAAGATATCCTGCTTTACGCTGAAGACCTTTGAGGAAATTTTCCAACCTTTCACGAAGCTGTGCTCCTTTTGGAAGCCACAGCGGCAATCCTTGTCCTACTTTTTGTGAGAATGTAAATAATTCAAGTTCCCGGCCAAGTTTACGGTGATCACGTTTTTTGGCTTCTTCAAGTAAAACCAGGTATTCTTCAAGCTCTTTAGCTTTCGGAAAAGTAATGCCGTAAATGCGGGTAAGCATTTTACGCTTCTCATCACCACGCCAGTAAGCACCTGCAATATTCAGAAGCTTAATTGCTTTTATTGATGAAGTATCTGGTAAATGTGGTCCACGACATAAGTCTGTAAACTCACCTGTTTCGTAAAAAGTAATCTCACCATCCTGCAAGGCAGAAATAAGTTCAATCTTGTATTCGTCGTTCTTTTTGGTAAAATAATCCAGTGCTTCAGTTTTTGAAACCGAACGACGTATGTATTGCTGTTTCTGGCGGGCCAGCTCAAGCATTTTTGCTTCAATCTTAGTCAAATCTTCGGGAGTGATTTGCTTGCCACCGAAATCCATATCGTAATAAAACCCGTTTTCAATATCCGGTCCGATGCCGAATTTAACTCCGGGATAAAGCAATTCAATAGCTTCAGCCATTAAATGAGCTGACGAATGCCACATGGCGGATTTTCCTTCAGGATCGTTCCATGTAAGTAATTGTACGCGTGCATCCTGTGAAATAGGGCGTGTTGCATCCCATACCTGTCCATCAACTTTGGCGGCTAATACGTTACGGGCCAGGCCTTCGCTGATGCTGAGCGCAACCTGCATGGCAGTAGTTCCGGCAGGGTATTGCCTAACGGAATTATCTGGTAATGTTATGTTTATCATGTAGTTGAGTAATGTTCGGAAATAAGTGTGCAAAAGTAGTGAATTTATGGATAGGAATTACAATGAATATGCTTTGATTTTTCAGCAGAATGTGCCAATAGAAATGAATAAATCAGGTTATAAGTTTTGAAAATGTATTGCAATAATTCTGTAGTATTTAATAATTTTACGAATTCAAAATAATGTAGCAACCCAACCAACGGATAAATCATTATTGCCAGTAGAGTAGAGCGGGAAGGATAAAAGCACCTTCCCTGCCCCCTCGTCAAACCGTACGTGCGGTTTTCCCGCATACGGCTTTCCTATAAACTTCTTCATTTGCATTCACAAGCGAACCTTTTGTAGTACAAATTTT